>JBDSBD010000231.1:0-3793 GCA_039921765.1 Burkholderiaceae bacterium | reverse complement strand
GCGGGCGACTACGACCAGGGTCTGGCCAAACTCAACCTCTCGCGCCGTCAGGTGCCGGTGGTGGTCAAGCTCGCGCCGGCGGCGCGTGCCGACATCGACCTGCTGTCGCGCCTGGCGGTTCCCGGCGCGCACGGGCCGGTGATGCTGGGCAATGTCGCTTCCTTAAGCATCGAAAGTGGCCCGGCGCAGATCGATCGCTACGACCGGCTGCGCAACATCAACTTCGAGATCGAGCTGAACCAGCAGCCGCTGGGCGAAGTGGAGCGCATCGCGCTGGGCAAGCCGAGCCTGAAGAACCTGCCGCCGGGTGTGTCGCAGACCACCGTCGGCGACGCCGAGGCGATGGCCGAGCTGTTCACCAGCTTCGGGCTGGCGATGTTGACCGGCGTGCTGTGCATCTACATCGTGCTGGTGCTGCTGTTCAAGGACTTCGTGCAGCCGGTGACGATTCTGGCCGCGCTGGTGCTGTCGATCCCGGGTGCCTTCCTGGCGCTGTACATCACGCAGACGGCGATCTCGATGCCGTCGATGATCGGCCTGATCATGTTGATGGGCATCGCCACCAAGAACTCGATCCTGCTGGTCGAGTACGCCATCATGGCGCGGCGCGACCGCGGCATGACGCGCATGGAAGCCCTGCTCGACGCCTGCCACAAGCGCGCGCGACCGATCGTGATGACGACGCTCGCGATGGGCGCCGGCATGATGCCGATCGCGCTCGGCATCGGCACCGACCCGAGCTTTCGCGCGCCGATGGCTATCGTCGTGATCGGTGGGCTGATCACCAGCACCTTCCTGAGCCTGCTCGTGATCCCGGTGCTGTTCACGTTTGTGGACGACGTGGTGCAACTGACGCGGCGGCTGGTTCATCGCAAGCCGTCCGGTGCGCCGCCGTCAGAGGCGGCCCACCTGGACGCGCCGAGGGGTGCGACGGAGCACTGAATTCCGTGCAGGGAGCTGGCCCTGTTGGGTCGCGTGGCCAGGCCACTGCGGTGCCGCTCACCAAGCACGGTGGCATCGCGCCGAAGACCGGTCTGGGGTACGCCCGCGACCCGCCGCACCGCGAGCGCGCGGCGTTACGAGCTCGGGTCGGCCGCGCGCTGGCGTGCGAGCGCGCCGGGCCATCGCGACCACACGGTCGCAAGCTCCTTGTGCGGGGCCGCTGGTGGCAGCTTCACGATGCTGCCCACGCTGATGAAGCCGGCCAGCTGCTCGGCGGTCTCGCGCAGCCCGAGTTCGCGCGTCAGCACAGGGTCGCTGCAGCGGTCGCCGCTGAGCACGATGCCGCCGAAGCCGAGCGCGTGAACCGCATCCAGCATGTTGCCCAGCGCCGCTCCCGCGGCCAGCCATTGCTCGTGCACCGGCACCGTGACGCCGGCGCGGATGGACACCACGAACGCCAGCAAGGCCGGGGCCCGCGTGGCGTGTGCCCGCGCGCGCTCCACGTCGTCGGCGCTCGCGAGCGGGTCGCGCCTGAGCTTCTCCTGGGCGAACAGATCGGCCAGCGCGGTGCGATCACCGGCCGCGAATTCGATGACGCGCCAAGGCACCAGGCCGCCGTGGTCGGGCGCGCGCAGGCCGGCGCGCACGATTTCGCCGAGTTGAGCCGACGTCGGGCCGGGTGCGCCCAAACGCTTGGGCGACACCGAACGGCGCGCGAGCAGGGCCTGCAGCGCAGGGGCGGGACGGGCCAGCGGTTCGGCAGGGTTCATGTCGGTGCGATGGAGAGGGGGCGAGAGCTTTCGGCGCACGGGGCGCGCAAGGGCATGGCCACGCCGTCCCGTGACACGTCGGCTCGGCGCCATTTTGCCGCCGCCCTTGGAGCCCTCGTCTTGACAAAGCGCAAGAGGGGTGCGCGTTCGTGCCACCGGGGTTCCTCTATCGGGGCGTGCGCGCCACGAACGCAGGCGCGGATGACGCGTGCGCGAACTCGGCGTCCTGAATCGGGCTCGTGCGCCGCGAACCTCGCTGCGCTGACAAGCCCGTACCCGAGCCCGGCGCGCGCGCACCCAATAAAATTGCGGCCATGAAACCCCAGCGCGTCGTCGTCGGCCTGTCGGGCGGTGTCGATTCGGCCGTCAGTGCCTACCTGTTGAAGCAGCAGGGGCACGAGGTCGTCGCCGTCTTCATGAAGAACTGGGAAGACGATGACGACGACGCGTACTGCTCTTCCAACATCGACTTCGTCGACGCCGCGGCGGTGGCCGATGTGCTGGGCATCGAGATCGAGCACGTCAACTTCGCCGCCGAATACCGGGACCGCGTGTTCGCCGAGTTCCTGCGCGAGTATCAGGCCGGCCGCACACCCAACCCCGACGTGCTGTGCAACGCAGAGATCAAGTTCAAGGCCTTTCTCGACCACGCCGTGCGGCTCGGCGCCGACCGCATCGCGACCGGGCATTACGCTCGGGTGCGCGAGACGGCGGGGCACTTCGAGCTGCTCAAGGGTCTCGATCCGCTGAAGGACCAGAGCTACTTCCTGCACCGGCTGACCCAGGCGCAACTGGCCAGGACGCTGTTCCCGGTGGGCGAGTTGCCCAAGACCGAGGTGCGGCGCATCGCTGCCGAGATCGGGTTGCCGAACGCGGCCAAGCGCGACTCGACCGGCATCTGTTTCATCGGCGAGCGGCCGTTTCGCGAGTTCCTGAGCCGCTATCTCGCCAACACGCCCGGGCCGATGCTAGATGACCGCGGCCGCCACCTTGGCGAGCATGTGGGCTTGAGCTTTTACACGCTCGGCCAGCGCAAGGGCATCGGTATTGGCGGGATCAGGCCGCGCGACGCCGTCCGAGGGGTGCGGCCGGCAGAGACCGCAGACGTGGAGGTCCACGAAGGGAGGGAGCGTGCGGCGCTTCGCGCAGCGGCAGAACGCGGCGCGAGTCGCGCGGACATGGAGGGCGCCGCCGTGCGCGGCGCGGGCGATCACGCACCCTGGTTCGTCGCGCGCAAGGACATCGCGCGCAACACCTTGCATGTGGTGCAGGGTCACGACCATCCGTGGCTGCAATCGAGCCGGTTGTGCGCCGACGACGCGAGCTGGGTCGCCGGCGTGCCGCCCACTGCCACCCGCCTGAACGCGAAGACGCGTTATCGCCAGCACGACGCAGCGTGCGAGTTCCGCGTGGCCGATGCGCCCGGCGCCTTCGAGCTGCGCTTCGCGCAACCGCAGTGGGCTGCGACGCCGGGCCAGTCCGCGGTGCTCTATGACGGTGAGGTTTGCCTGGGCGGCGGCGTGATTGGCTCGGCCGCCTGAACATCGGTGCGCCGCGAGGCCGGGCACGACAGCGCGGTCTGGATGATTCGGCGTTGCGTTGCGTTGCGCTGCGCCCGCGCGGCACAGCTTTGCGCCCGGGTCGCCGCGCCACGCGCCGCTGGCGGCATGCACGCGCTGCCTGGCCCCTCGATCATCGGCGCCCAGCGGCGCGAAGCCGTTGCGCACCGACATCGCTCCGACCGGCCGTCGTCGGCCGGCTCGGTTCGGCTCGGGCGAGAGTGGGGGCGTGGATGGCCGTGCGGTCGTCATGGCGCGAGCCAACCGCGATCAGGGCCATCGGATCGGCAGGCGCGGCGATAACTTGAGGGGCGGCGCCGGACCGCGCCGCCCTGCCGTCGTGAACTTCGGCACGAGGCCGTCAGCCGCGGCGCGCAGCCGGTTGCGCCTTCAAGTTCAGGCCCCACCCACCGATAAATCCAGCAGTGCAAGGCAACCGTCTTGCCGCCTCTTTTGCCGCGATGCGCCATGACCTCAGTTTCCCGATTCGCCGCGTGGCGTGCCCACCTGCCGGCCCTCGCA
>JBDSBD010000230.1:0-4948 GCA_039921765.1 Burkholderiaceae bacterium | reverse complement strand
CGAGGTCATGGCTTGAAGTGATCGAACGAGCCGAAGGTGTTGGTCAGCGCCCCGCCGTCATCGGCCAGCAAGCGCAGCCCGGGCTCGGCGTCGATGCGCCCGATGCGGGTGACCGGCACGCCCGCCTGTTGCGACGCCGCGGCCACGGCCTGGGCGCGCTGTGGCGGCGCGGTGAAGATCAGCTCGTAGTCGTCGCCGCCGGCCAGCGTGCACAGGCGACGCGTCTCGATCGCCAACGCCCCGAGGGCCGCGCTGTGCGGCAGCGCGTCGGCGTCCAAGGTGGCGCCGACGCCCGAGCGCCGCAGGATGTGCGCCAGGTCACCGAGCAATCCGTCGGACACGTCGATCGCGCTGCTCGCCACGCCGCGCAGCGCAAGACCGAGCGCCACGCGCGGCTCGGGCTGTTCCATCGCGACCCGCACGGCCTCGAACGCCGCGCCATCGAGCGCACGCGTGCCGCGCACCACTTCGAGCGCGAGGCGTGCATCGCCGAGGGTGCCGCTGACCCACAGATCGTCGCCGGCGCGTGCGCCGGAGCGCAGCAGCGCCTGGCCAACGGGCACCTCGCCGAACACCGCGATGCACACGTTCAGCGGGCCCCGGGTCGTGTCGCCACCGATCAGATCGCACTGGTGCGCATCGGCCAGCGCCAGCAGGCCGCGCGCGAAGCCTTCGAGAAACGTTTCGTCAACAACAGGCAACGCGAGCGCGAGCGTGAACGCGATGGGTTTGGCACCGCAGGCCGCGAGGTCGCTCAGGTTGACTGCGAGCGCCTTGTGGCCGAGCCGTTGCGGCGCCACCGTGGACAGGAAATGGCGGCCCTCGACCAGCATGTCGCTGGACACCGCGAGTTGCATGCCGGGCGATGGGGCGAAGAGCGCGCAGTCGTCACCGATGCCGAGCGCGGCGCGGCGCACGCTGCGGGTGAAGTATTTGTCGATCAGATCAAACTCGCCTAGCGCCATGAGGAGCAACCGGTGGTGATGGACAGGGGGCAGGAGGCGCCAGATTCGGACCGCGGCTTCAAGGCTCGGGCCGTGCCCACTAGGCATTATCGGCGTCTCGCCATCCCCGCACTCCTACAATCATTGCCCCGCTTGCCGCACGCACGCACTGCCCGGCCCGGACCCCGCAACTGCATCGAGCCCCCTACATGTCGAACTCAAACGAACAGAAAGCTGCCGAGCTCAAGCGCGCGGCGCTTGACTATCACGAGTTTCCGACCCCGGGCAAGATTGCGCTCCACGCGACCAAGCAAATGCTCAACCAGCGCGACCTGTCGCTGGCCTACTCGCCGGGCGTGGCCGCCGCCTGCGAAGAGATCGTCGCCGACCCGGCGAACGCGTTTCGCTACACCGCACGCGGCAACCTGGTGGGTGTGATCACGAATGGCACCGCGGTCCTCGGCCTGGGCGACATCGGCCCGCTGGCGGCCAAGCCGGTGATGGAAGGCAAGGCGGTACTGTTCAAGAAGTTCGCCGGCATCGACGTGTTCGACATCGAGATGAACGAGAAGAATCTCGACAAGCTGATCGATGCGATTGCCGCGCTCGAGCCCACCTTCGGTGGCATCAACCTCGAGGACATCAAGGCGCCCGATTGCTTTTACGTGGAGCGCGCGCTGCGCACGCGCATGAAGATCCCGGTGTTCCATGACGACCAGCATGGCACCGCGATCGTGGTCGGTGCGGCGGTTCTGAACGCGCTGAAGGTGACCGGCAAGGACATCAAGACGGTCAAACTCGTCACCTCCGGCGCGGGCGCCGCTGCGCTCGCCTGCCTGGGCCTGCTGGTCAAGCTCGGCTTTCCGCGCGAGAACATCTGGGTCACCGATCTGGCCGGCCTGGTTTACGCGGGCCGTACCGAGCTGATGGATGACGACAAGGTGAAGTTCGCCCAGCAGACGACGCAGCGCACACTCGCCGAAGCGATCAAGGGCGCCGACATCTTCATCGGCCTGTCGGCCGCCGGTGTGCTGAAGAAGGAGATGGTCGCGGAGATGGCCGCGAACCCGCTGATCTTTGCGTTGGCCAACCCGACGCCCGAGATCCTGCCCGAGGAGGTGCTCGAGGTGCGCAGCGACGCGATCATTGCGACCGGGCGCACCGACTACCCGAACCAGGTCAACAACGTCCTGTGCTTTCCGTACATCTTCCGCGGCGCGCTCGACTCGGGGGCCACCACGATCACCGACGCGATGGAGATCGCGGCGGTGCATGCGATCGCCGAGCTCGCGCAGGCTGAGCAAAACGAGGTGGTGGCGGCCGCGTACGCCGGGGTCCAGCTCGGCTTCGGCCCCGAGTACGTGATCCCGAAGCCGTTCGACCCGCGCCTGATGATGAAAATCGCGCCGGCAGTGGCCCAGGCCGCGGCCGATTCGGGTGTGGCGATGCGACCGATCGCCGACCTGGACGCCTACCGCGAAAAGCTGCAGACCTTCGTCTACGCCTCGGGCACGACGATGAAGCCGATCTTCTCGCTCGCCAAGCAGGCCCAGCGCAAGCGCATCGCCTACGCCGAAGGCGAAGAGGAGCGCGTGCTGCGCGCCGCGCAGGTGGTGGTCGACGAAGGGCTGGCACGCCCCACCTTGATCGGCCGGCCGGCCGTGATTGCGCAGCGCATCGCCAAGTTCGGCCTGCGCCTGGAAGCGGGGCGGGATTACGACGTCGTCAACACCGAACACGACCACCGCTACCGCGACTACTGGCAGACCTATCACCGGCTGACCGAGCGCAAGGGGGTGACCGTGCAGTTCGCCAAGATCGAGATGCGCCGGCGCCTGACCCTGATCGGCTCGATGCTGCTCAGGAGCGGCGAGGTCGACGGCCTGTTGTGCGGCACCTGGGGCACGACCGCGCTGCACCTGAACTACATCGACCAGGTCATCGGCAAGCGCAACGGGGCGAAAACCTACGCCTGCATGAACGGGCTGATCCTGCCCGGGCGTCAGATCTACCTGGTGGACACCCACGTCAACTACTACCCGAGCGCCGAGCAGCTCGCCGAGATCACGGTGATGGCGGCCGAGGAAATGATGCGCTTCGGACTGGTCCCGAAGGCCGCGCTGCTCTCGCACAGCAACTTCGGTTCGAGCAACCAGCCCTCGGCCGTCAAGATGCGCGACGCGCTGGCCTTGCTGCAAGAGCGTGCGCCCTGGCTCGAGGTGGACGGCGAGATGCACGGCGACACCGCCCTTGATCCCGCCTACCGCAGGCAGCTCATGCCCAACTGCACCCTGAGCGGCGAAGCGAACCTGCTGGTGCTGCCCAACATCGATGCCGCCAACATCAGCTACAACCTGCTGAAAACGGCCGCCGGCGGTGGCATCGCAATCGGCCCGGTGCTGCTGGGCGCGGCCCAGCCGGTGCACATCCTGACGCCCTCCGCCACGGTGCGCCGCATCATCAACATGTCGGCGCTCGCGGTCGCCGACGCCAACGCGGCGCGCTGAACAGGAGCCGCCGAGTGGTGGAAAACCCTCAGTGAGGACAGCGTTTCCCCAATCACCGCCGATTGCCACGCAAAACACCCTCGAATTCCTCATCCAGACTAGAGAATTCTCATGCTCTAATTAGAAAACTTCGATAGTGTGTGCTTGCATAGACACTATCGGCCTTGCCTAACTTTTAGGCAGAGGCTTGAGATTTTCGGGCCGCTTCGGTACCATTGCGGCTTCTGGATTCAGGGAATACCCGTGTCTTTCTCCGGTCGGCCACCGTGGTGGCGAGCTCTGCGCAAGACGGGGCTGGTTGTCATGTTGGCGAGCACTCTGCTCGCGAGCCCTGTCGTCGAGTCAAAAGGGCCGACTCCGGAAACCGTGGCGTTGCTGCAGTTGCCGACCGAGGCACAGACCACTCACGAGCGCATCCTGCAGGGCGGGCCTTTTCCATACGCCAAGGACGGCACGGTGTTCGGCAATCGTGAACGCCTGTTGCCGGCCCATCCTCGTGGCTTTTATCGCGAGTACACCGTTTCAACGCCAGGGTTGCGCGACCGCGGGGCCCGACGGATCGTCTGTGGCGGGCACCAGGCAACCCAGCCGCAGGCCTGCTTTTATACGGCCGATCACTACAACAGCTTTCGCCGGATCGCGCCGTGATCGGCGCCCGGCAGCCAGGTTTCGTATGAGTTTTTTTGATCCCCAAGGAGGAACGTGACCATGCAGTTGCAGACAGTCCGTCCAAACATCGTCCAGTCGATCCGCGCCTACCGCGTCGAGGATCTGATGCAGACCGCGCAGAACGCGAGTCAGCATTTCCTGTACGCAAACCTGACCGCAGCCCAGACCAAGCAAGATGTTCTCGAGAGCATCGCGCAGGCGTTTACCTTTCCAGCCCATTTCGGCAAGAACCTCGACGCCCTCTACGACTGCATGACCGATCTGGTCCACAAGGCCGGGAGTCAGCCGGGATTCATCGTGGTGCTCGAACAGTTGCCCGACAACCCGCGGTTCGACCGCGAGGCGCGCGAGCAACTGCTTGACGTGTTCCGCGACGCCGCCGACTTCTGGGCCGAGCGCCGAATACCGTTCCGATGTTTCTATTCTTTTCAGTAGCCCGCTCCCAAGAATTCGGGTCATGGGAGCGGGCGACGGAAGTGGCCCCCAGCATTGTGGACAAGCCGGTCAAGGCATCCTCAAAAAACGCGGCGAACAGCAGCTTCGGCATGAACATGCCGATGATGAGCAGCGCCTTCGACACCGCGATGTGGTTGAACGCGGCCTGAGCCGGCGGCGCGACGAAGTACCTGCGAAGTTGTGCAGCGAAGCCGGCTCATGCTCAGGCCGGCCCTGTGAAGTCGTGCAGGCAACTCGGTCTGGCCTGAGCCGGCGGCGCGAAGCACCTGCGAAGTTGTGCAGCGGAGCCGGCTCATTCTCAGGCCGGCCCTGTGAAGACGTGCAGGCACCTCGGTCTGGCCTGAGCCGGCGGCGCGAAGCAACTGCGAAGTT
>JBDSBD010000229.1:0-2843 GCA_039921765.1 Burkholderiaceae bacterium | reverse complement strand
CCAGCAGCGCGGCCATGTAGCCCGAGCCGGCGCCGATCTCGAGCACGCGCTCGTGCTTGTGCACGCCGAGCGCCTGCAGCAGCCGCGCCTCGACCTTCGGCGCGAGCATGCACTGGCCGTTGGGGAGCGGCACCTCGGTGTCGACGAACGCGAGCGCGCGGTACGCGGCGGGCACGAAGTCTTCACGCCGCACCACCGCGAGCAGCTCCAGCACACCGGAGTCCAGCACGTCCCAAGGGCGGATCTGCTGCTCGATCATGTTGAAGCGGGCGAGTTCGATGTTCATGGCGGGCAGTGTATCGAGAGGGCGTGGGCGAGATTGAGCATTTTATCGGTGCGTGTGCGCGGCTGCGAGGCTTCGGGTCAAGAGCGTTGCGAGCGGCCGCGCGCCCTCGTGGAGGGTGGCGCCGCGGCCGCAGGTTCGGCGTGGAGCAACAGGCCCCGTGTGACCACGTCTGCATGGGTCTCGATGAAGCTTTTCGGGTCGAGCGAGGTTGTGCTGCCCGGCTGGCAGACTCCGAGCGAATGCTTGTGCAGGCACAGCATCAGCATCGGGAAAATCAGCACATGCACCGCCTCGAACAGGTTCACCGCGCGCAGCTCGCCGCTGTCGACGCCGCGCTGCAGGACCTGGGTGAACAGGTCGCGGCCCGGCTCGATCACCTCGTCGGCATAGAAGCGCGCGAAGTCGGGAAAGTTGCCCATCTCGGTGATGATGATCTTGAAGATGCCCGAAGCGCGTGTGTCGCCCACACGCTCCCACCAGGTCTGCATCAGCAGCACCAGCAACTCGCGGGTCGTGCCGGAAAACTCGCCCGCGAGCGCCGCGCCTTCGGCAATCACCGTGCTCAGGTTCTCGCGCACGACGGCCTTGAGCAGATCTTCCTTGCTCGGGTAGTACAGGTAGAGCGTGCCCTTGGCCACACCGGCGCGCGCCGCCACTTCCTCGGATCGGGTCGCCGCGAAACCCTTCTCGACGAACAGGTCGAGTGCGGCGTCGAGCAGTTCCTGCGGGCGCGCCTGCTTGCGGCGCTGGCGCGGCGGCGCTGGAACGGGTGACTCGGCGGTGCGGGTGCGGGAGGGGGTGAGCGAATTCATAATGACCAGTTAGTCATTAATGTAGCGACCGCATCGGCACGGGTCAAGCCGCGCCGCCCGCAGCGCTCGGGCGCCGGGGCGGCGTCGGTAAGATCGCGGACTTCACCCCGTTCGGGTTCGACCGGACCGGGCCATTCTTTTCTCGTGCGGAGCACCGCTTGGATTCCATTCTTCTGATCAAGGCCGCGGTCATGGGTGTCGTCGAA
Organism: Burkholderiaceae bacterium; assembly: GCA_039921765.1. Taxonomy (GTDB): domain Bacteria; phylum Pseudomonadota; class Gammaproteobacteria; order Burkholderiales; family Burkholderiaceae_C; genus JBDSBD01. The sequence continues at coordinate 1,539 of JBDSBD010000229.1, read as the reverse complement.
GGCGTCACCGAATTCCTGCCCATCTCGAGCACCGGCCATCTGATCCTGGCCGGTTCGCTGATCGGCTTCAACGAAGAAACGGTGAAGTCGGCCAAGATGTTCGACATCGTGATCCAGGCCGGCGCCATCGTTGCGGTGGTGCTGGTGTACTGGCAGCGCTTGCGCGAAACCGCCACCGGTCTGACCAGCGACCGCAAACAGCAACGCTTCGCGCTCAACGTGCTGATCGGCTTCCTGCCTGCGGCGCTGCTCGGTGTGTTGTTTGCCAAGGCGATCACCGCCCACCTGTTCACGCCGGCGGTGGTGGCCACGACCTTCATCCTCGGCGCCTTCGTGATCCTGTGGGCCGAGCATCGTCCTGCCAGTGCGGTGCGCATCGAGTCGGTGGACGACATGACGCCGTGGGACGCGCTCAAGGTGGGCGTCGCCCAATGCTTCGCGCTCGTGCCCGGCACCAGCCGATCGGGCGCCACCATCATCGGCGGCATGCTGTTCGGGCTGAGCCGCAAGGCCGCCACCGACTTCAGCTTCTTCCTCGCGATCCCGACCCTGATCGGCGCGAGCGTCTACAGCCTGTGGAAGGAGCGCGCTGCGCTGTCGCTGGCCGACGTGCCGGTGTTGCTGGTGGGCACCTTTGTGTCCTTCCTTGTTGCCTGGGTGGTGGTGCGCTGGCTGCTGCGCTTTATTTCCACGCACAGCTTCGTGGTGTTTGCGTGGTACCGCATCGCCTTCGGCGTGATCGTGCTCGTGACCTGGTGGCAGGGCTGGGTGCACTGGGCGCATTGACGGCGTGACACGAAATGGCATTCACTCGCATCAGATCGAAGATCGGTGCGTGAGTGCTGCGCCAGGGCGCTGTGTTCCGTTCATGTCCTCCGCCCCAGGCTGTCGCCTGGGTCTCCCCCTCTACTTCACTCCACACAGCGCCCCGACGCAGCACTCAGGGCGCGGGGTGCGTGCATTGAGGCCCGTGAGTTCCCGGACGGCTTGCGCCGCTCAACGCCCGGCCCTTGACACGGTCATCACTCGCGCTTGACGAACACCAGATCCCACACGCAGTGGCCGAGCTTGAGCCCCCGATTCTCGAACTTGGTCAGCGGCCGGTAGTCGGGGCGCGGCGCGAAGCCCGGCGCGGTGTTGCGCAATCCCGGTTCGGCACCGAGCACCTCCAGCATCTGCTGCGCATACGGTTGCCAGTCTGTCGCGCAGTGCAGATAACCGCCCGCCGCCATGCGTTGGACGAGCAGTCGCACGAAGTCGGCCTGGATCAGCCGGCGCTTGTGGTGGCGCTTCTTGTGCCAAGGGTCGGGGAAGAAGACATGCACGCCGGCGAGTGACTCGGGCGCGATCATCTGCTCGAGCACGTCGACCGCGTCGTGCTGGATCAGGCGCAGGTTCGCGAGGCCTCGTTCGCCGATTTGCTTCAACAGCGCGCCGACGCCCGGCGTGTGCACCTCGACGCCGATCAAGTCGGTGCCCGGCAGCGCCTGCGCGATCGCCGCGGTCGCGTCGCCCATGCCGAAGCCGATTTCGAGCACC
>JBDSBD010000228.1:0-6104 GCA_039921765.1 Burkholderiaceae bacterium | reverse complement strand
CGCGCCGCCTACGACACCTTGACCGAAGGCCTGGTGGTGGTCGATGGCGGGGGCGCCATCGTGCTGGCCAACAAATCCACCAGCCTGTTGCTGGGGGTGGACGAACAGGGCCTGGTGGGACACTCGCTGTCCGATTTCCCCTGGACCCTGTCCGATGACACGGCGCTGGGGCGCGAAGCCATGCCCTGGGAAGTGGCACTGGCCAGCAAACAGCCGCAGCGCGACATGCACCTGAACGTGACCAGCCGCGGCGGCACGCGTTACTCGCTGCGCGCCAACTGCTCGCCCATCCTGGATGACAACGGCAACATGCAGGCGCTGGTGATCAGCTTCCAGGACGTCACCGAGCTCGAGCAGCGCGGCGCGGCATTGCAGGCAGCGAAGGAGCAGGCGGATGCGGCGAACGACGCAAAGAGCCAGTTCCTGGCCAACATGAGTCACGAGATCCGCACGCCGATGAATGCGATCCTCGGCTTCACCGAGATCCTGCGGCGCGGCGGACTGCGTCAGGGCACCGACGCGGCGAAGCACCTGGACATCATCCATTCCAGCGGCAAGCACCTGCTGAACCTGATCAACGACATCCTCGATCTGTCCAAGGTCGAGGCCGGCCGGCTCGAGGCCGAGCGCATCGCGATGGCGCCGCACCACGTCGCGCACGAGGTGGTGCAGACGCTGCTCGAACGCGCCACGGACAAGGGCCTGGCGCTCGGACTCGAATTCCCGCACGCGTTGCCGGCAACGATCGACGGCGACCCGGCCCGGCTGCGCCAGATCCTCACCAACCTGATCGGCAACGCGATCAAGTTCACCGAACGCGGCGATGTCACGGTGGTACTGCGACTCGACGCCAGCTGCGCACCGGCGCGCTACTGCATCGACGTCCGGGACAGCGGCATCGGCATTCCGGCCGACAAGGTCGAGTCGGTGTTCGAGCCGTTCGTGCAGGCCGAGTCTTCGACCACGCGCCGCTTCGGTGGCACCGGCCTGGGCCTGACGATCAGCCGCGGCTTCGCACGTGCGATGGGCGGCGATATCGTGGCCAGCAGCGTGTACGGCCAGGGCACGACGTTCAGCGTCCGGCTCGATGCGAGCAGCGCGAGCGGCCATCTCGAGCCGGCCGAGCTGGCGCTGGCTGCGCAGACACCCGCGACCGTGGCGGCAGTGCGCTGGACCTTCCCGCCGGCGCGCGTGCTGGTCGTCGACGACGGCGCCGAGAACCGGCAACTTGTGCGCGTGCTGCTGGAGGAGGTCGGACTGCATGTCAGCGAGGCCGAGAACGGCCGCGTCGCGCTCGAGTGCATCGATCGCGAATCCTTTGACCTGGTCTTGATGGACATGCAGATGCCTGAGATGGACGGCCCCACGGCCACACGCCGGCTGCGCGCCGCCGGCTGCACGCTGCCGATCGTCGCGTTGACAGCCAACGCCATGAAAGGCTTCGAACGTCAGCTCGACGAGGCCGGATTCAGCGGCTTCCTGACCAAGCCGGTCGACGTCGACGCGCTGCTCGGCGACCTGGCGGCACGCCTCGGCGGCCGGGCCGTCGAAGCCACGCCGGCCACCGAGGCCGAAGCGGTGGACGCAGCGCCGCCGCCGACGCCAGACTTCAACACCGACACCGACACCGACACCGGGGCGATCGTCTCGCGCCTGGCGGGACATGCGAAGCTGGGTCGAATCGTCACCCGCTTCGTCGCGCAGTTGCCGGCCAAGCTCGATCAGATGGACGCCGCCGCCGCGCGTGCCGACATGGCCGAACTGGCCGCCCTCGCGCACTGGCTCAAGGGGGCCGGCGGCAGCATGGGATTTGACGATCTGTTCGAGCCGGCCAAGGAGCTCGAAGAGGCGGCGCGCGGCGCCGATGCCGCCCTGGTGGCCTCGATCCTGGGCCAGCTGCACGGGTACGAACAGCGCATTCGGCGCGGCCTGGCGGCGCCGGCGGACGAACTCGCGGAGGTCGGCGCGTGAAGAACGACATCTGGGCCGCGACCGCGCCGACCCCGTTCGACGACGCCGAGACCCTCGCGGCGCCGGGACGCTCGCCGCTGCTCGACGCCATCGTGATGATGGTCGACGACGAACCGTTGATGACGGACCTGATCCAGGCTCACCTCGAGGATGAGGGCTACCGCAACTTCGTCGTCACCAACAACCCGCTCGAGGCGCTTTCGCTGCTGCGCTCCAAGGAGCCCGGCGTGCTGCTGCTCGACCTGATGATGCCGCAGCTGTCGGGCTTCCAGCTGCTCGAGGCGATCCGCGCCGATCGGGTGCTGCGCTACACGCCCGTCATCATCCTGACAGCCGCGACCGGCGCCGATTCAAAGCTGCGCGCGCTGCAGCTCGGTGCGACCGATTTCCTCTCCAAGCCGGTTGACGCGAGCGAACTGGTGCTGCGGGTGCGCAACACGCTGGCCTTCCATCAGTATCACAAACGCCTGGTCGACTTCGACCGCGTGACCAACCTGCCGCAGTCTCGATTGTTCGATCGCGGCATCGCCGAACTGATCTCCCGCCGTGACCTGGCCGGCGGCACGGTCGCCCTGCTGAGCATCACGGTGCCGGAATGCAGGCAGTTGCGCGAAAGCCTGGGCCAGGCCAGCGCCGATGCGCTTGCGCGCACGATCGCGCGGCGCCTTGACCGACTCACAAGCGAAAGCTGGCCCGACTCGTCGTTCGACGTCACGAGTGGCGAGCGCGCCCCGCGCGTCGCCCGCATCGGTGCCGAGCGCTTTGGCGTGGTGTGCGAAGGCGTGGCAAATTCCGCCGCCGTCGAGGCCGCGGCGCAACGCGTTCTGGCAGCCATTGTCGAGCCCGTGCTGCTCGGCGCGCACGAAGTCGGGCCGACCGCCTGGATCGGCATCGCCATCGCGCCGACCGACGGCGACACCGCACAGGATCTGCGCAAGAGCTCCGACCTCGCGGCGACGTACGCGCAGGCGCGCGGCGCACAGCGCCTGCAGTTCGCCTCGCACGAACTGAACGCGAAGTCGTACGAACGCATGACACTCGGCTCGCAGCTGAGAGGCGCAGCCCAGCGCGGCGAACTGCGCCTGCACTATCAGCCGAAAGTCGATGTCGCGACGCGCCGCATTGTCGGCATGGAAGCGCTGGTGCGCTGGCAGCACCCGGATCGCGGTCTCGTGCCGCCGCTGCAGTTCATTTCGATCGCCGAGGAGCTCGGGCTCATCGGCACCCTTGGCGAGTGGGTGATCGAGCGCGCCTGCATCGATACCGCCGCGTGGCTGCGCGCCGGCTTCACGGACCTGGTCGTTGCCGTCAATGTCGCGAAGCCGCAGTTCCTCGCGGGCGACCTGACGGAAACGCTGCGCCATGCGCTCTTTGACAGTGGGCTGCCGGCCCGGCATCTGGTCGTCGAACTCACCGAGAGCATGCTGATGGACGATGTGAAAGCCGGTGTCGCCCAGATGGAGAAACTCAAGTCGCTCGGGCTGTCGCTGTCCATCGACGACTTCGGGACCGGATATTCGTCGTTGAGTTATCTCAAATCGTTCCCGCTCGACGAGCTGAAGATCGATCGATCATTCATCATGGATCTTCCGGGGCGCCGTGCGGATGTCGCGATTGTCCGCAGCATCATCGATCTGGGACACAACCTGGGAATGACGGTCACGGCCGAAGGCGTGGAAACCGATGGGCAGCTGGCATGCATCGCCGGCGTGGGATGCGATCGATTCCAGGGCTACCTCTTCAGCAAGCCGCTGCCGAGCGCCGAGTTCACGCAGATGCTCAGCGCCGTCTCGAGGCCCCCGGCCTAATTGTCGCGAACCTCCCGCGCGCCGGCCCGCTGCCGAACGCCGGGCAGGCGTCGATCGGAAACCTTTCGCGCGTATCAAGAAGCCCCACTCGAATCAACGATCTGGGGCCGCTCTCGGGACGGCCTGGGAAGGCCTGAAACCACGTTACATCATGTCGATCATCATGTTGAAATCCCTCTCTAGCCAGCGTCAACGCTCGCTCCGGCCCTTTTGATCTTGCCCGTCACCCTCCACTTTCCCCTCCATTCAGCGGGGCGTCGTGAGACGAACAAGACCTGATGCTCAAAACCCACTAGCCAACCGCACCGTTGGGATCGCCAAAATCCTAACATGGCCGAAGTGCGATCAACCCTGGATGCGGCGACACCGTCACGTGCCCGGGTGCTCCGAAAGTGAGGTTGCTCGACCTTCAAGTAAGCGATCGCGCGAAGCGCGCGTGACGCGGAACGTTGCGAGGCGGACGTTGGGTTTCTCGCGTGGGCCGCCATCTTGTGCCCTTTGAGGTCCACTTATAAATCGGGGAAAGCTGTTCAGACGAGCGGAGCCACTTCTCTGACAGCAGCCGCTGGTCATACTGACGTAGCTCGGCGTCGAACAACAGATCATCGCGAGTCCACGCCGACCGTTGCCGAAATGCCTGGAGATAGCTCGTGATCGCGTTTCGAATGCGTAGCGGGCCTGCGCCTACCAATTCGACCTGGCGATAGAACGGTCGATTGGCGAACTCCGGCAACTGTTCGAGAGCCACCATCAACGTGTCAATCTGACCGTCGATGGGCAGTGAATCGCGCTTCAGCGACTCCTGAATGTCGGAGATCTGGGCGTCGATCTCCGCGCGCGGGATGCCAGTGCCCCCGTGCACCAGTTCGTGGATCACCCGCTTGAACCACCAGCCCTCGACCATCTGCACGGAAAGCGCCTGATGGTGGAGTGAGACGTGATAGAGCTCGGCCTGCAGTTATGCGTTGATGGCATCCGCATCGGGCTGACCGGGTATCACGTAGATCGATGCCAACAGTTGCTCACGATCCGAATCTTCGAGGGCGAGGAAAGCGTCGAAAGCGTCCTTGAGCCCCACGTTCGTGGACGTGACCGCGGCTTGCTTCAGTCGTATGCACGCCGCCACGACATCCCTGCCAGCGCCCTCGGGGTCAAGTGCCGCACAAGCGGTGCGACCGATACCGTCGACGTCGAGATGAGGAATTTCGATGCCTTGGCCGGTACCTCGCCGCTGCGGCGTCCGACCATCCAGATGCGCAGCGTCTTCCAGAGGTCAGGGCTCAGATCACCCAGCCCGGACGTGGAAAGAATCGAGTGCTTGGTCTGCAGCAACGAGACGGAATCTCCATGTGACTCGAAGCTCACGTCATCCAGCGTTTCGAGATTCACCGAAAAGTCGCCGACCCGGCTCTGACGGATGGCCCACAGTAGCGCCACCCGGACCTGGTACAGATAACCCAGCATCGAGGCGCCGGCGTTGAACGTCGCGACGGTTTCGTCAGCCACCTTCACCCCCAGGTTTCCTTGCCTTCGCGATCAGTCCGCCTGACTTGGTCTCGCCCGCCTTTGTGGAAGTCGGAGTTGGCGCGAGCAGGCGGCGCGCATCCTTGAGCAGCAGGATCAATTGCTGCTCGCGCGCCGGAGACGCCTCGAAACCGAACCGCAAGTAGAAGCGCGCTGCGGCTTCGTCGATCGGGTGGGTCAGCAACGCACGGACGCCAGCCTGATCTGCAACCACAAGCGTGCGACGGATCGCGTCCTGAAGCAAGCCAACGCCGAGGCCGCGCCCCTGGTCGACCATCGACACGGCAAGCCGTGCAAGGATGACCACCGGGATTGGATAGTTGCCCATACCCTTGCGCACGCGTTCGGGCGCTTCCAGGCTATCGATCTGCCCCACGGCCAGGCTAAAGTAGCCAGCGATGCGCTGGTCATCGACAACCACATAGGTTCTGGCCGAGCCGCTGGCATGGGCCTGTCTTGCATGTCGAAGCAACCACTCATTCAGCGCAGGGTTGCCGCAATCGAAGGCGTCCAGCGGGTGCCCGGCGTCCAGCGGCTGTGGCGCGCCGAGCGCCATCATTCAGCCCATGGCGCGCGTCGAGAAAACAAGTCTTTCAAGCCCGGGTTGTCCCGCGCCGGTCTGTCCAGCAAGGCCAGCAGGACCTGCGATTGACTGCCTGTCACCAGAAACAGCCGCTGGTCCAGCAAGGTTTGCTCAGCCGCCTGGTACGCACTGTCGAGAATGAAGTCCGTCATCGACTTGTTTGACACCTCGGCCGCCCGGCGCAAAACGGCCTCCTGCTGCGGTGTTGCACGCAGTCC
>JBDSBD010000227.1:0-18673 GCA_039921765.1 Burkholderiaceae bacterium | reverse complement strand
ACGGCGCGGGCAAGACGACGCTGTTCAACCTGATCGCGGGCGTCTTTCCGCCCACCAGCGGGCGCATCGTGTTCGAGGGTCGCGACATCTCGCGACTGCGCCCCGACCAGGCCTGCAACGCCGGCATCGGCCGCACGTTCCAGGTCGTCAAACCGTTTGCCGACATGACCGTGATCGAGAATGCGATGGTCGGCGGATTTCGCGGCACGCGCGACGAAGGCATGGCGCGCGCGCGGGCCGAAAACGCGCTGCGCTCGCTTGGCATGAGCGCGTTGCGCGACCGCATCGCCGCCAGCCTGACCCTGCCCGACCGCAAACGCCTCGAGGTGGCGCGCGCGCTCGCCACCCAACCCAAACTGCTGCTGCTCGACGAAGTGATGGCCGGCCTGCGCCCGACCGAAACCGACGAAATGGTGGCCGCGTTCCGGCGCCTGAACGCCGAGCAGGGCATCACCATCCTGCTCACCGAGCACGTGATGCGCGCGGTGATGGCGCTCGCGCAACGCGTCTATGTGCTGCACCACGGCGAAATCATTGCCGCGGGCACGCCCGCCGAGGTGACGCGCGATCCGCTCGTGCTCGAGAGCTATCTCGGCAGCGATGCGCCGCACTGAGGAGCCCCCGGCCGCCATGATGCTCGACGTTCACGACCTGTCGGTGTTCTACGGCGATGCGCAGGCGCTCGACGGCGTGTCGCTGTCGATTTCGGCCGGCGAGATCGTCGCCATCATCGGCGCCAACGGCGCGGGCAAGACCTCGCTCATCCACACCCTCGGCGGCGTGCTGAGCCCGCGCAGCGGCAGCATCCGCTTCGAAGGCCAGGAGATCGCCGGCCAGCCCAGCCACCGGGTGTGCAACCTCGGCATCGGCCAGGTCGCCGAGGCGCGCCAGATCTTCCCCAGTCTGTCGGTCCTCGAGAACCTCGAGGTCGGTGCGATGCTGCCGCGGGCCCGCAGCCATGCGAAACGCACGCTCGAGCATGTGTTCGAGATGTTCCCGCGGCTGCGCGAGCGCATCGGCCAGGCGGCCGGCACCTTGTCGGGCGGTGAGCAGCAGATGCTGGCGATCGGGCGCTGCCTGATGGGTGCGCCGCGCCTCATCATGTTCGACGAGCCCTCGCTCGGGCTGGCGCCGGCCATCATCACCGAGGTGCTGCACATCATCGAACGGCTCAATCGCGAGGACGGCATCACGGTGCTGCTGGTCGAGCAGAACGTCGCAGCGTCGCTGCGCCTGGCACACCGCGCCTATGTGCTCGAGAACGGCAGCGTCGTGCTCGAGGGGCCGGGCTCGGAGTTGCTCGGCAACCCGCGCGTGCGCGAGGCGTACCTGGGGTTGTAGCGCGGGGTGCGCGACGCAATGTCTCGCCACCAGCGCCCCGGCAGCTATTCGACGATGCGGCCGGTTTTCAGGTAATAGAGTGCAAACAGCAGGTAGGCCGTGCCCCAGATCAGCTCGCTGCGGTTCGCGTAGCGCTTGGGCTGATTGAAGCAGCCGTTCAAGAGGATTCCGGGCGATCGCTTCTCTTCGTTCCCAGCCTGGGTCAAATGAACGAGAAGGCCATCGATCATGGTCTCCAGGCGGCTTGCGGCTCGCATGGCGTCGGGTGGCAAGTCCTTGAGAATCGCCAGTCGGGCAAGCTGCTCCACGACCACCGCGGCCGCGGACGTGTCCAGCGGCACGCTCGCTCGATCGACCTGGAGTTCGGGGTCCTTGAAATCCCAGGGCGGGACGCCGCCCGGGTCCGCGTTCTCGATCCAGTAGTCGAGCAGCTTGTTGCCGATCGCGAGGTAACGCGCGTCCCGCAAAGACTCCCAGGCACGCAGATAGCCCGCAATGGCCCACGACTGACCGCGCGCCCAGCAACTCTCGTCGTGCGCGCCGAGTAGCGTGTAGTGCCGTCCCACGGGCTTTCCGGTGGCAACGTCGTAATCGATGAACTCAACCGTCGAGCCATCGTCAAGAACAAAGTCGCGAAATGTCAGATCCAGGTGGCGCCGTGCTCCGAGAATGAACGCTTCGTCGCCGGTTTCCTTGAACGCCCACCAGTCAAGGATGAGGTTCGGGTGCACATTGTCAACACAGACCTTGTCGCGGCCGAAGATGGATGTCGAGCGGACCTGAACCTGCGTGCCGATCGGCATGGCGCCGTTGCTCGGAATCGCCATCGAACGAACGGCCCACGCACCAGCGAGTGCGAGAGTTCGGTACTTCGATTCCTTGGTCCAGGCATACTGCCGAGCGGCCGAATAGTAGAAGCGATGCGCACGGAACATGTCGTCACGCTCAAGGTACTCGCGCAACCGCTCGGTTCTCTGCGCGGACTCATCAAGCAGCTTCTGGTTCCCGGTCAGCTCACCCACGATTCGCAGGCACTCGACCCAGTGCCCGCCGCACCAATCTCCGTCGTCGGTTGTGTCCCACCTACCTGTTTGCGGATCGCAGTGGTAGGGCCACCGTTCGCCGCACGCGTCGCGAATCTCGAGAACCCGATTGCAGAGCGCTTCCAGAGCCGCCTGCCAACTTTCCTTGAATGGATACATCGGTGAAGCCTTCGTCGTTGATCGCCCCAATCGATCGGCCCCTCATCCGCGACGGATGACACGCAGCCCGCTGATGCGAGCGTACCAGTTCGCAGCCACTCCATGCGAAGCAGCGACTGCGCAAGCTTTTCAACGCATCAATGCTGCAAGATCTTCGACAGGAAGTCCTTGGCGCGCGGGGTGCGGGCGTCGGGATTCCCGAAGAAGTCGTCGCGCTTGCAGTCTTCGACGATCCGGCCGACGTCCATGAAGATCACGCGGTCGCTGACCTTCTTGGCAAAACCCATCTCGTTGGTCACGACCATCATCGTCATGCCTTCGTGAGCGAGCTTGACCATCACGTCGAGCACCTCGCCCACCATTTCGGGGTCGAGTGCCGACGTCGGCTCGTCGAACAGCATCACGATCGGATCCATGCTGAGCGCGCGCGTGATCGCAACGCGCTGCTGCTGGCCGCCCGAGAGTTGGCCGGGGAACTTGTCCTTGTGCGCGAGCAGGCCCACGCGGTCCAGCATCTTCAGACCGCGAGTCATCGCTTCATCGGCACTGCGGTTCAGCACCTTGATCTGCGCCAACGTGAGGTTCTCGGTCACCGACAGGTGAGGAAAGAGTTCGAAGTGCTGGAACACCATGCCCACCCGCGCGCGCAGCTTGGGCAGGTTGGTCTTCGGGTCGGAAATCGAGATGCCGTCGACAACGATGTCGCCCTTCTGGAACGGCTCCAGCGCATTCACGGTCTTGATGAGCGTGCTCTTGCCCGATCCCGACGGACCGCAGACCACGACGACCTCGCCCTTGCGGATGCTGGTGGTGCAATCGATCAGCACCTGGAAGCTGCCGTACCACTTGGAAACGTTCTTGACCTCGATCATCGGGATTCCTTTCGGCCCACTGTGCTGAGACCTTCCATCCGGCCTCGCCAGAGACGAGGCGGCGCGGTCTGGTGAAGTGTCTTGTTATCGAATGATGGCGATGCGCTTTTGCAGCCGGCGCACGAGCATCGACAGGCTGAAGCAGATGATGAAGTAGACCACCGTCGCGGTCAGGTAGGTCTCGACCGGCCGGTTGAAATTCTTGCCTGCCACTTCAAAACCCTTGAGCAGGTCGTAGGCACCGATCGCGTAGACCAGCGACGTGTCCTGAAACAGGATGATGGTCTGGGTGAGCAGCACCGGCAGCATGTTTCGAAAAGCCTGCGGCAGCACGATCAGCCTCATGCACTGCGCATAGGTCATGCCCACCGCGTAGCCGGCATGCACCTGACCCTTGGCGACCGACTGGATGCCCGCGCGCATGATCTCGGAGTAGTACGCCGCCTCGAAGAGCGTGAAGGTGATGAGCGCCGATGTTTCGGCGCCGAGCGGCTGGCCGATCATCAGCGGGATCAGCAGGAAGAACCACAGGATCACCATCAGCAGCGGGATCGAACGCAGCGTGTTCACATAGAACGCGGCCGGCCGCACCAGCCACTTCTTGCCCGACAGACGCATCAGCGCGAGCACGGTTCCGATGGCGATGCCGCCAATCATCGCGATCACCGTCAGCTGCACCGAGAAGTAAAGGCCCTTGAGGATGAAGTTGTTGACGAGGTTCCAGTTCAGGAACGTGAAGTCGAAGTTGGAGATCATTGGCCGGCCCCGATCATGCCGGGAACCTGAACGCGGCTCTCGATGAACAACATGACCCGGTTGATCGCAAACGCCGAGATGAAGTACAGCCCGGTGACGGCCATGTAGATCTCGATCGGCCGCGAAGTCTCCTCCTGCGCCTGCATTGCAAACATGGTCAGCTCGGCGATGCTCACGGCAAACGCGACCGACGAGTTCTTGATGATGTTCATCGTCTCGCTGGTGAGCGGCGGAATGATGATGCGAAAGGCCATCGGCAGCAGCACGAAGCGGTAGGTCTGCGGAAGGGTCAGGCCAACCGCCAGCCCGGCATAGCGCTGGCCCGCGGGCAACGCCTGGATACCGGCCTTGACCTGCTCCGAGATCCGCGCAGACGTGAAGAAGCCGAGCGCGAACACCACCAGCACGAAGCTAGGCAGGGAGCGCATGCTCGTGAAGATCGACGGGATCACGTGGTACCACAGGAAGATCTGCACCAGCAGCGGAATGTTGCGAAACAGCTCGGTCCAAGCGTTGCCGAAGCCGACCATCCACTTGTTCGGTGTGGTGCGCAAGATACCCATCAGCGCGCCGGACAAGAGCGCCACCACCAGCGACAGCATCGAAACCGACAGCGTCCAACCCCAGGCCGACATCAGCCACTCGAGGTAGGTTCGCCCGCCCCCGGTGTCGCGCAGGAAGAACTGCCAGTCCCATGTCATGCCCAAATTCTGCTCCCGATGATTGCGTCGTCATGTGCTCGTGCGCCGACGCTTCCCCACGAAAAAAGCGCCGCGTAGAGAGTGCTCCACGCCGCGCTCCGCGTTACTGTAAGCAAATCTCGCACCGAGCGCGCTAGGGCTTTCCTCCACTTGTGTGCCCGACGAGCAACCTGCCAACGGCTTCGAGCCCGCAGGACCCGTCAGCCACCCTGCGCCGGCCGGATCTCGAGACTGCGTGCGGTGGGTGACTCCTGCGGCATCAAGACGCAGCGGACTTCGCGTGGGATCCGGTCGACGTCGCCAGAAAATCCCACAGCGCCGCGGCGCCCGACTTGTTGTGGCGGGCCACGCCGGGGCGCTCACGGTAGATGCGAATCTCCATCGTCAGCTCGTAGGCGCCGACCGGTGCGGCGCGCACGAGGCGCTTGCTGCGCAACTCCTTCTTCACCGAGCTGGCGGGCAGGAATGCCAGGCCGTGACCAGCCACGGTCATGGCCTTCAGGCCCTCGGCCATGTCGGTTTCGTACACCGGGTCGAGGTTCAGTGGCTCGCTGGCGCCCTTGGTGATGACCTCGACCAGTCGGCCCAGGTAGGCACCCGCTGCATAGCTGAGGAACGGCACGCTGGCGCCCGGTGTGGGCAGCCGGAACAGCGGCTGGCCCGCCGCATCGGGTTTGGTGTAGGCGATCAACGCTTCATGGCCGAGGCTGAGCATCTCGTAGCGGTCGGGATTGAGCTGCAGCGGCTGCGACGCGTGATGAAAGGCCATCAGCAGGTCGCAGTTGCCTTCGGTCAGGAGCAGTACCGCGTCGTGCACGTTGAGCGCAATCAGGCGCGTCTTCAGGCCCGAGAAGCGCTTGCGCATCTCCATCACCCATTCCGGAAAGAACGTGAACCCGAGCGAGTGCGGCGCTGCGAAGTCGATCATGTCGTGGCCCGCCACCTGGTGGGCGCGCATCAGGCTGCGCGCGGCCTGCAGCGAGCCCAGGACCTCGAGCGCCTGGGCGTGCAGCGTCTCGCCGGCGGGCGTGAGGCGCGTCGGGTAGGACGAGCGGTCCACCAGATCGATGCCGGCCCAGGCCTCGAGCGACTGGATGCGGCGCGAGAACGCCGGCTGCGTGACGTGGCGCAACTGCGCCGACCGCGAGAAGCTGCGCGTCTCGGCCAGGCTCACGAAGTCTTCAAGCCACTTGGTTTCCACAAGCGGGAGTCTAGCCAAGCGCGGGCGCAGGCTGGGGCGAACATCGTTTCGGCACCGGAGTCACGGCCTGCGTGCCGGGAACGAAAACGGGGCCGAAGCCCCGAAGAATCCCGATCCATTGGCTGGCTGCCGGTCTGATTCAACGATCGATCAGAGCCATTGCCCGCTCACCAACCCTCCCGAGGGAGGGAGCAATCAAAGCTCAAGCGCGGTGGCGACGGCGAGCGACCCAGCCCACCAGACCCAGGCCCGCAAGCATCAGCGCATAGGTTTCGGGCTCAGGCACCGCGCCAACCACGGGCGGCGGCGTCACCGCGCCGAAACCGTCGAGGTAGACCGTGCCTTGGTGGCCGGTCGGCTGGCAGTCGGCAGCCAGCAGGGTCAGCTCGAACGTATCTCCCGAGAATGCGCTCACGTCAAGCTGCTCGATCTGCCAGGCGGTCGTGTAATAGAAGTTGTCGTTGCTCAGCGTAAATCGCGAATCCACGCCGGCGCCGGTGCTGGCGGCGTTGTAGGTGCGCGTGATCAGATCGGTACCCGTCGTCACGTTCCGGAGAACCAGCTTGAAGGTGGCTGCATCAGTCACCCCATGTGCGCCTTCCAACGTGGCGGCCCAGGCGAAGTAGATGTTCGGATCGGTGTAGTTGGTCACCGTCTGCGTGATCGCCGAGGCGTAGCCGCCCCAAGTCAGGTCTTCGGCCCGGAATGAATAGTTGCCGCTGTAGACCTGATTGAGCGTGCCATCCGTGTGTGCCATGACGCCTGGGCCGACGACCGCGGAGTGGCTCAGCGTGCTGTCGTACAGCGAACCACCGGGCAGGAAGGCACTCGGAATCAAGTTGGGATTGTTGACACCGGCGCGATAGCCGGACCCGGTGGTCCACCCCGTGGTGTCACCCGACTCGAAGCCACCGTTGGTGAAGCCCGCCGCCATCGCGGGCGCCGCCGTGAGTACCGAAAGCCCGCAGGCTAGAGCCAGTTTTTTCATGTGTTTCCCCGTTGAGTTGTCTGGATTCAAAGACGCGGACAACCCAACGGACGCCCGTTGGGTGTTTCGCAGTCGTAAAGATAGACGGAGAAACATCACGCCGGCGCCCATTTCGCGCAGCGACACGGCTTCAACTTAGGGGGATGTTCCGGCCTCGGCAGCGGCCTGCTGCAGTGCCCACATCTGCGCGTAGCGTCCCTGCAGCGCCAGCAGCTCGGCGTGGCGACCGCGCTCCACGATGCGGCCCTGCTCCATCACCAGGATCTGGTGCGCGTCGACCACCGTGGACAGGCGGTGCGCGATCACGAGCGCGGTCTTGTTGCGCGCCACGCTCTTGAGCTCGGCCTGGATCGCGCGCTCGTTGGCCGAGTCGAGCGCCGAGGTGGCTTCGTCGAAGATCAGGAGCGGCGGATTCTTCAGCAAGGTGCGCGCGATCGCGACGCGCTGCTTCTCGCCGCCCGAGAGCTTCAGGCCGCGCTCGCCCACCATGGTGTCGTAGCCTTTTGGGGTGGAGGCGATGAAGGCATGGATGTGCGCCGCCCTTGCCGCCGCCTCGACCTCCTCACGGCTCGCAAAGGTGCGACCGTAGGCGATGTTGTATTGCACCGTGTCGTTGAACAGCACCGTGTCCTGCGGCACGATGCCGATCGCTTCGCGCAGCGACTGCTGGGTGACTTGGCGGATGTCCTGACCATCGATCGAGATGATGCCGGCGTTCACGTCGTAGAAGCGGAACAGCAACCGCGCCAGCGTGCTCTTGCCCGAGCCCGAAGGCCCGACCACTGCAACCGTTTTGCCGGCGGGGATCTCGAAGCTCAGGTCGTGCAGGATCTCGCGCTCGGCGTCGTAGCCGAAGCGCACGTGCTCGAAGCGCACCGCGCCGCCCTGAGCCTGCAGTGGCGGCGCGCCCGGCGCGTCGGCGACTTCGCGATTCTGGCCGAGCAGCGTGAACATCTTCTCCATGTCGGTCAGCGCCTGCTTGATCTCGCGGTAGATCACGCCGAGGAAGTTGAGCGGCACGTAGAGCTGGATCATCAGTGCGTTCACCAGCACCAGGTCACCCAGGGTCATGCTGCCGTCGATCACGCCCAGCGTGGCACGCCACACCAGCAAGGTGACGGTGATCGCGATGATCAGGCTCTGGCCGAGGTTGAGCGCGGAGAGCGAAGTCTGCGACTTGATCGATGCCCGCTCCAGGTGCTTCAGGTTCTCGTCATAGCGACTCTGCTCGAAGGCCTCGTTGGAGAAGTACTTGACGGTCTCGTAGTTGATCAGCGCGTCGACCGCGCGCGTGTTGGCCTTGCTGTCCTGCTCGTTCATCGCGCGCCGGAAGTGGGTGCGCCACTCGGTCACGCTGACCGTGAAACCGATGTAGAGCACCAGTGCGCCACAGGTGATGGCGGCAAACCAGCCGTCGAACTTGGCCGACAGCAGGCCGATCACGAGCGTGATCTCGAACAATGTGGGCAGGATGTTGTAGATGACGTAGCCGAGCAGCGCCTGGATCGAGCGCGAGCCGCGTTCGATGTCGCGCGACACGCCGCCGGTCTGGCGCTCGAGGTGAAAGCGCAGGCTCAGGCCCAGCAGATGCTCGAACGCCTCCAACGAGACGCGCCGCGCGATCCGCGCCGACACCGGGTAGAACAGGAACTCGCGCAGTTCGGTGAAGAGCGTGATCGAGATGCGCAGCGCGCCATAGGCAAGCAGCAGCGCCACCGGCACCACCAGCACGCTGCGCGCATCCCCCGGCTTGAGGTCGAGCGCATCGACGAGTTGCTTGAGCACCAAGGGCACGCCGATGTTGGCGAACTTGGCCGCCACCAGGCAGCTCAGCGCCACCAGCACGCGCCAGCGCCAGCGCCAGACATAGGGCAGCAGCCGCTTCAGCGTGGCGAAATCCGAGCGCGGCGTCGCGCCGGCTGCAGCGTCGGAGGAGGTGCCGACCGGAGCCGGGGTGGAAAGACGGGCGTGGCGCATGCGATGAAATCGGGAAGGATCGCCCGGGTCACGTGACCGCAGGAATTGTCGAAGGGATGGCCGTGGCCAAGGCAATGGTGGAAGAATCGGCGCCACAACGAACGCCATCGAGCCAATATGACAGAGATTCCAGATCGCCGCGAACCGCCGCTGCAGCTGCCCACCGACAAGGAACTGGTCCTGCGCGTGATCCCGCTGCCCGCCGACGTGAACGCCAACGGCGACATCTTCGGCGGCTGGGTCATGGCGCAGGTCGACCTGGCCGGCTCGGTCTTGCCCGCGCGGCTGGCCAAGGGGCGGCTTGCCACGGTGGCGGTGAACCAGTTCATCTTCAAGCAACCGGTGCGCGTGGGCGACCTGCTGAGCTTTTATGCCGAGATCAAGCGCATCGGCAGGACCTCGATGACGGTCGAGGTGGAGGTCTACGCGCAGCGCCTGCGCCCGCGCGAGGAGGTCGTGAAGGTCACCGAGGCGACTGTCACCTATGTCGCCACCGATGCCGAGGGCCGGCCGCGCCCGGTGCCGCGGCCGATGCCGCCACCCGCCTGAGACGCGCCGCGCTCAGGCGGCCCGCGCCGGCGCGGGCAGCGGGTCCTGCTCGACCGCGCCGAGCGTGGCGAGGTAGTTGCGCCGCCAGGCATGCACGTCATCGCGGCGAATGCCGGCGAGCAGTGCGGCATGACGCTCGCGGCGCTCTTTCAGCGGCATCTGCAATGCGCGCAGGATCGCCTGCGAGGTGGCCGGCACGTCGTACGGGTTGACGAGCAGCGCCTCGCGCATCTGTTCGGCCGCGCCGGCAAAGCGCGACAGCACGAGCACGCCGGGATCGGCCTCGTCCTGCATCGCGACAAACTCCTTGGCGACCAGGTTCATGCCGTCGCGCAACGGCGTGACGAGGGCGACGCGCGCCGCGCGGTACAGGCCCGGCAGGCGCTTCCTCGCCCAGGTGCGATGCAGGTAGCGAATCGGAATCCAGGACAGATCGCCGAAGGTGCCGTTGATTTCACCCGCGAGGCCGTCGAGCTCGCGGCGGATGTCGTCGTAGGCATTGACCGACTCGCGCGTCGGCGAAGCGATCTGGATCAAGGTGGCGCTGTGGCGGGTTTCGGGATGCTTATCAAGCAGTTCGCGCATCGCGCGCAGGCGCAGCGGCAGGCCTTTCGAGTAGTCGAGCCGGTCGATGCCCACAAGCAGGCGACGGTTCGCGTACTGTTCTTTCAGCGTGGCCTCGGTCTCGCGTGACTCCGCGCTGCCGGCCAGGCGCTGGAACTCCTCCACGTCGATGCCGATCGGAAACGCGCGCGCCACCACGGTGCGCCCGAACGCCGCAAAGCGGCCATCGCCCAGGTCCTTGGCATGCGCTTCTTCACGCACGAAGCGCGCGAAGTGGTCGGCATCGATCTGCGCCTGCAAACCCACCAGGTCGTAGGCTAACAGCGAGCGCATCAGCCATTCGTGGCCTGGAATCGCCGCCAGGATCGGTGGCGGCGGCAGCGGGATTTGCAGAAAGAAGCCGATGCGCTGGTGACAGCCGAGCGCGCGCAACTCGGCAGCGAGCGGGATCAGGTGGTAGTCGTGGATCCAGATCACGTCGTCGTCGCGCAGCAGGCCGGCGAGCTTGCGCGCGAACAGTCGGTTCACGCGCCGGTAGCCGGCGAAGAACCCGGCCGCAAAATCTGCCAGGTCGAGCCGGTAGTGGAATGCCGGCCACAGCGCCTGGTTCGAGTAGCCGGCGTAGTAGCTGTCGTGGTCGGCCCGCGTGAGGTCGATCGTGACCAGCCGCACCGCGCCCGCGCGCTGCTCGTGCAGCTCGCCCTCGCCGGGGGTGCCGTTCTCGACGATGCGCCCGCTCCAGCCGAACCACAGCCCGCCGCTGCTGGAGAGTGCATCGCCGAGCGCCACCGCGAGCCCGCCGGCGGCCGGTCGGCGTGGGTCGCCGACGCGGTTTGAAACAACGACCAATCGACTCATCATCAGCCCCTTGTCAGATCCGCGAATCCCATGGCGCCGACAGTCGCGTCGCGCAGTTGATGATGCCCACCATCGAATACGTCTGCGGGAAGTTGCCCCACAGCTCGCCGGTGCGCGGATGGATGTCCTCGGAGAGCAGACCGAGCGGGTTGCGTACGGCGAGCATGGCGTTGAAGATCTCGCGCGCCTGCTCGGTGCGGCCGACGCGCGCGAGCGCGTCGATGCGCCAAAACGTGCAGATGTTGAACGCGGTCTCGGGCTGGCCGAAGTCGTCAGGCGCCTCGTAACGGCGCATATAGGGGCCGTCGCACAGCGTGGCCTCGAGCGCATCGACCGTGGCCACGAAGCGCGGGTCGCGCGCGTCGATCAAACCGACCTCGGCCAGCAGCAGCGCGCTGGCGTCGAGATCGCTGCCCCCGAAGCTGGCAGTGAACGCCTGGCGCGGCTCGCTCCAGGCCTGCTCGAGCAGCTTGGCGCGGATCAGATGGGCCCGCCCCCGCCAGAGCGCCACCCGGTCGGCGAGCGCAAAGGTCTCGGCGATCTTGGCGAGCCGGTCGCACGCGGCCCAGTTCATCAGCACCGACGAGGTGTGCACGCGTTTGCGGGTGCGCAGCTCCCACATGCCGGCATCGGGCTGATCATGGATCGCAAACGCGCGCTCGCCGATGGCCTCGAGCAGCTCGAAATCCTGATGCGTGCCGCGCCGCAGCAACCGATGATCGTGGAACGACTGGGTCGCTCCGAGCACGATGTTGCCGTAGACGTCGTACTGGAAATGCTCGAATGCCTGGTTGCCCACGCGCACCGGCGCATGGCCGCGGTAGCCACCGAGGTGCTCGACCACGCTTTCGGTGAGTTGGCTCTCGAGCCCGATGCCATAGAGCGGCTGGATGTGATCGCCCGCGATGTGGCCGATCGCGTCGCGCAACCAACGCATGTAGTCTTCCATCGTGCCGGTTTCGGACAGGCTGTTGAGCGCGCGCACGACGAAGAAGGCATCGCGAAGCCAGCAGTAGCGATAGTCCCAGTTGCGCTGGCTGCCCGGCGCCTCGGGAATGCTCGTCGTCATGGCCGCGACGATGGCGCCGGTGTCCTCGTACAGGCACATCTTCAAGGTGATCGCCGCGCGGATCACCGCCGGCTGCCACTCGAGCGGCAGCGCCAGGCGGCGTGTCCACTGGCGCCAGTAGTGCACGGTGCGCTCCTCGAGCATGCGCGCCGTGTCCTCGATGCGGCCGTCGAGCGTTTCGTCGGCACCGAGCATCAGGCTGATCGGGCCATTCAGCGTGAACGGGGTCTCGTCGAGCACGAAGGTCAGGGGCGCGTCGGTCGTGAGGCGCAAGGTGGCGTTGCCGCCGACATAGCGAATGTGGTTGCTGCCGCGCGTGCGGGTGCGCTCCAGGCGCCCCCAGTCGCTGCGCGGACGCAGCACCACGCTGATGCGCGGCGTGCCCTGGAGCGGGCGCACGCGCCGCACCAGCATCAGCGGACGGAAGTAGCGCTCGTTCAGGATGAAGCGCGGCGCCAGATCGGTGACTTCGACCGAGCCTCCACGGGCGTCGAACAGGCGCGTGCGCAGCACCGCCGTGCCTTCGTCATAGGCTTGCTCGCTGCGCACACAGCCTTCGAGCACGATCTGGAAGCTGCCGTCCTCGCCGATGCCGTCGCCTGAATCGAGTAACGCATGGAACACCGGATCGTCATCAAAGCGTGGGTAGCAGCACCAGACCATGCGCGCCTGCGCATCGATCAGCGCGCTGATCGAGCAGTTGCCGATCACCCCGAGGTTGAGTGAGGCCGCCGGCTTCATGCCTACCCCCCGCCGGGTGCGGATGCGGGTTTGGGCGGCGCCGCACCCACCCCGCCGCCAGTGGGGGCCAACGGCAGCACTTCAGCCGTCGCGGCGGCGCCGAGCCAGCGCCCCACCGCGTCCACATCAGCCAGCCGGTACCGGGCCGCCGTCGCGCCGGGGCCGACGCGCACGCCCCAGCCACCCAGAGCCTGCGCGGCCTCGATGCCGTCTTCGTCAGTCACGTCGTCGCCGGCATAGACCGGAATGCGGCCGGCGAACGGCGCCTCGGCCATGAACGCCCGCAGCGCCATGCCCTTGGATACGCGGCGCTGCTTCAGCTCGAACACGCAGTGGCCCTGCATCAATTCCCAGTCGCGCTGCAGTGCAGTCAGCTCGTCGTTCTGCGCAGCAGCGCCCGCGCTCTGCAAGGGCACCGGTTGGCGCGGGGACGGCGGCGCCTCGATGCTGACGTCTCGCAGGGCCGCCTGCAGCGCCGCGCGACACAGCGCCTCGAGTTCGGGGCGTTTGCGATAGTGCAGCGCGAACCCCCCTGGCTTGGGCTCGAGCAGCAGTCCCCGATGTGCCTTGGCGAGCGCGCGCGCGCAGGCCACTGCAGCGGGCGGCGGCGCGGCAGTCTGCACCTCGAGGCGGCCCGAGGTGCCGCGCCGCTCGGCGCCATGCGCGCCGGCCGCGGGCAGCAAAAGCGGCTGCAGGAAATCATCGATCTGCGCGAGCTGTCGGCCGCTCACCAACGCAAGCGCGCCATCCTGGCGCCGCTGCAGCGCGCCCAGCACCGGGATCACCCAGCTCGGCACGCACACGTCTTGCGGGCGTGCCGCGATCGGCGCCAGCGTGCCGTCGAAATCGACGAACAGCGCCGCGTCCATCGCTAGGGCGGGAGGGGGCGGGAGCGAGGTCACGCCGCTACCGTACCAGACTCGGGCGCGTGGGCCGCGGCAGCTCTGGCGCGGGCGCGAGAGCGTGCCTCACCCCGGCCCCGCCCACGGGAAGAGGAAACCGTGGCATGACCAGGGCGCAGCCGTCTCAGTCGACGAAGAAATCGGGGATGAAGTCCTTGGTCCCGGGCGTGACGCTGTACGGCTCGAGATCGGTCACGCCATGCTCGGCGAGCAGCGCATCGTCGATGAAGAAGTTGCCGCTCGTGGTCCTGGCATCGCTCGTGAGGATCAGGTAGGCCGCGTCGGCCAGGATCTCGGGCTTGCGGCACTTGGCCAGGTCCACGCCGGGGATCATCTGCAGCGCTGCGGTGGCAATCGCAGTGCGCGGCCACAAGCTGTTGACGGCGATGCCGAGCGGCCGGAATTCGCCCGCGTGGCCGAGCGTGCACTGGCTCATGCCGTACTTGGCCATCGTGTACGCGACGTGATTCTTGAACCAGTGCTCGCGCATCGACAGCGGTGGTGACATGTTCAGCACGTGCGGGTTGCGCTTGGCCTGCGCCGACTTCGTGAGCTCGGCCAGGCAAGCCTGCGTGCAGAGGTAAGTGCCGCGCACGTTCACTCCGAACATCAGGTCGAAGCGCTTCATCGGCGTGGCTGCCGTCGAGGTCAGGCTGATTGCGCTGGCGTTGTTGATGAGGATGTCGATGCCGCCGAAGTGCGCCACCGCCTGCTCGACCGCCGCGAGCACGCTGGCCTCTTCGCGGATGTCGGTCTGCACCGCCAGTGCGCGGCCGCCAGCGGCCTCGATCTCGGCCGCGGCCGAATGGATCGTGCCGGGCAGCTTCGGGTTCGGGTCGCTGGTCTTGGCGGCAATCACCACGTTCGCGCCATCGCGCGCCGCACGCTTGGCGATCGCCAGACCGATACCGCGCGACGCGCAGGTGATGAACAGGGTCTTGCCTTGCAGGGTTCGTGTCTCGCTCATGATTCGATCTCCGTCGGAACAGGGAGGTTTCAAAATTTCGAGAAATCGGGCCGGCGCTTCTGGAAGAACGCGCTGAACGCTTCTTGCGCCTCGGGGCTGCGCAGGCGTTCTCCGAAGGTCTTGCCTTCGACGGCAATCGTCTCGAGCGCGGCCTTCGCACGCGCGCCCCGCATCAGCTTCTTGGTGTCGCGCACGGCGCCCGGCGGCAGCACGTTGAAGCGTTCGGCAACCCGGCGCGCATGCATCACGACTTCGCTGGCCGGCAGCACCGCGTTGGCGATGCCGCACTCGACCGCATCGGCACCGGTGAACGGGTCGCCGAGCAGCAGCTTCTCGGCGGCACGCACGTTGCCCATCAATTGCGGCACGATCAAGCTGGAGGCGAACTCGGGCACCAGACCCAGGCTCACGAACGGCATCGCCAGGCGCGCCTCGTCGGACACGTAGACGAAGTCGCAATGCAGCAGCAGGGTCGTGCCAATGCCGATGGCCGCGCCGGTGACGGCCGCGATGACCGGCTTGTCACAGCCCATCAGCGCCTTCATGAACCCGAACGCCGGCGACTCCAGGTTGCCCGGCGGGCGCTGCATGAAATCCTCGATGTCGTTGCCCGAGGTGAAGATTCCCGGCTGGCCGGTGATCAGCACCGCGCGCACCGATGCGTCGACCACCGCAGCGTCGAGCGCGTCGGCCATGGCCTGGTACATCGCCATCGTGATGGCGTTCTTCTTCTCGGGCCGCGCGATCTCGATCGTGGCCACGCCGTTCAGGGTGGCGCATTTGATGCTCATGGTCTGTCTCCTGAATTGAACCGGATAACGGATGTTGCGCGCGAACCCGGCATCGCGCCGGATCCACGAAATTGGCGCCGCGCCGGTCGGCCACCGCCGGGCTGGGAGCCGATTGGCGCGCGGCCCTGCAGCGCTGCGCACGCTGCGCGGCGCGCCCTCATCAGACGCGCTCGAAGATGCCGGCCGCGCCCTGGCCGGTGCCCACGCACATCGTGACCATGCCGTATTTCAGGTTGTGGCGGCGCAAGGCGTGGATCACCGTGGCGCTGCGGATTGCGCCCGTGGCGCCGAGCGGATGGCCGAGCGCGATCGCCCCGCCCATCGGGTTGACCTTGGCGCGGTCCAGCCCGACCGTGTCGATCACCGCCAGCGACTGCGCGGCAAAGGCTTCGTTCAGTTCGATCCAGCCCATGTCGTCGAGCTTGAGCCCGGCGTAGCGCAAGGCGGCGGGAATCGCCTCGATCGGGCCGATGCCCATGATCTCGGGCGGCACGCCGCGGCTGGCAAAACTGACGAAGCGCGCCAGCGGCGTCAAGCCGAACTGCTTGATCGCCTTTTCGCTCGCCAGGATCAGCGCGCCCGCGCCATCGCTGGTCTGCGAGCTGTTGCCGGCCGTGACCGAGCCCATGCCGGTGGGCTTGCCCACCGGGTCGCGCGCCGCGGCGAACACCGCGCGCAGCCTGGCCAGGCCTTCGAGCGAGGTGTCGGGGCGCGGGCCTTCGTCGATGCTCACGGTGCGGGTCTTCATGGCCGGCGCGCCGCTGCGCAGGTCGGCAAAGCGCTCGAACACTTCGATCGGCGTCATCTCGTCGCTGAACTCGCCAGCGGCGATCGCGCGCAGCGCACGCTGATGCGATTCGAGCGCGAAGGCGTCCTGCGCTTCGCGCGACACCTTCCACTGCGTCGCCACCTTTTCGGCGGTGATGCCCATGCCGTAGGCAATCCCGAGGTTCTCGTCGCGCGCGAACACCTCGGGGTTGAACGAGGGCTTGTTGCCGCCCATCGGCACCAGGCTCATCGACTCGGCGCCACCGGCAATCAGCACGTCGGCCTCACCGACGCGGATGCGGTCGGCTGCCATCTGGATCGCAGTCAGGCCCGAGGCGCAAAATCGGTTCACCGTGACGCCACCGATCGGCTTTGGAAACCCGCACAGCGCGACCGCGATACGCGCCATGTTCATGCCCTGCTCTCCCTCGGGGAACGAGCAGCCCACGATCGCGTCCTCGATTGCCGCCGGATCGAGCGTGGGCACCTGTTTCATCGCGCTCTTGATTGCCGCGACCAGCAGGTCGTCAGGCCGCGTGTTCTTGAAATACCCACGTCCCGAGCGCCCAATCGGCGTGCGGGTGGCGGCCACGATGTAGGCCTCTTGGATCTGTTTCGTGCTCATCTCGGTACTCCGTAATACGTTTCAAGCAGACGCCGTGAATCCGGCTTCGCCGGGCCACTGGCGGCGCCCCCTTGAGGGGGAGCGGCGTGAGCCGCTTCGGGGGTGGTCAATTCCTCACCGGCTTGCCGGTCTGCAACATGCCCATGATGCGTTCCTGGGTCTTCGGGTGGTCGAGCAGTGCGCAGAAATGCTTGCGCTCGAGCGCCATCAGATACTCTTCGCTGACCAGCGAACCGGCATCCACATCGCCGCCACACACCACCTCGGCGATCAATGCCGAGACGTGGAAGTCGTGCGCGCTGATGAAGCCGCCGTCACGCATGTTGACGAGCTGCGCCTTGATCGTCGAGATCGCATTGCGCCCGGCCACCGGGAACAGGCGTTTGGCGGGCGCGCGGTAGCCAGCCTCGAACATCGCCTTGGCCTGTTGCGTGGCCACGTGCAGCAGTTCGTCCTTGTGCGGCACGATCACGTCGCTCCACAGCAGATAGCCGAGCTTGCGCGACTCGATGGCGCTGGTACCCACCTTCGCCATTGCGGCGTTCGTGAAGCCATCGGAAAGGAACTTGAAGATGTCGGCATTGGCGTTGCCCGCCGCCGCCATCTCGGCCGCGCGGCGCGCGATATGGGTGAGGCCACCGCCGCCGGGGATGAGCCCGACGCCGACCTCGACCAGCCCCATGTAGCTTTCCATCGCCGCGACGCGTCGGCTCGAATACAGCGCCAGCTCGCAGCCCCCGCCCAGCGCCAGCCCGCGCACCGCCGAGACCACCGGCACACCGGCGTAGCGGATGCGCAGCATCGCGTCCTGCAGCTTCTTTTCTTCCGGCAGGATGCCCTTGCCGCCGCTCTTCATGAACACGGGCATCAGCGCCTCGAGGTTCGCACCGGCCGAGAACACTTCGTCGGGCGACCAGATCACCAGGCCCTGGTACTTCGCTTCGGCGATCTCGACGGCCTTCAAGAGACCTTCGACCACCATCGGGCTGATCAGATGCAGCTTCGCCGTGATGCTGGCGATCAGCACCTCGCCGTCGAGCGACCAGGCGCGCAGCTCGTCGTTGCCGAACTCTTCGGTGCCGGATTTCAGCGGCTCGACCGCGCCCGTGCCGAACACGCTCTCGCGAAACCGCTGGCGCGCATACACCGGCAAGGTGCTGGCCGGGACGAAGCGCGACAGCTTTGCGCTCCACGAGCCCTCAGGCCGGTGCACACCGCCGCCTTCGGCCACTGGCCCCTCGAACACCCACGCCGGCAGCGGCGCCCGGCTCAACGCGTTGCCAGCTTCGATGTCTTCCTTGACCCATTGCGCCACCGTGGTCCAACCGGCGGCCTGCCACAGTTCGAACGGGCCCTGACTCACGCCGAAACCCCAGCGCATCGCCATGTCGATGTCGCGCGCACTGTCCGCAATGTCGGCGAGGTGCACCGCGGCGTAGTGAAAACTGTCGCGCAGGATCGCCCACAGGAACTGGGCCTGCGGGTTCTTCGATTCGCGCAGCAATTTCAATCGCTCGGCCGGTGGCTTCTTCAGGATTCGCGCGACGATCTCATCCATCTTGCCGCTGCCGGCAACATATTCGCCGCTGGTTGGATCGAAGCGCAGGATGTCCTTGCCCACCTTCTTGTAGAAGCCGGCGCCGCTCTTCTGGCCGAGCGCGCCCTTCTCGATCAGCTTCGCGAGCACCGCCGGTGTAGCGTAGCTGGCGAAAAACGGATCGTCGGCGAGGTTGTCCTGCAAGGTCTTGATGACGTGGGCCATCGTGTCCAGACCGACCACGTCGGCGGTGCGGAAGGTGCC
>JBDSBD010000226.1:0-4861 GCA_039921765.1 Burkholderiaceae bacterium | reverse complement strand
TCGGCAGCTTCCGGGTCGGCATCTACTGCATGCACCGCCTCCCCGCCGCGGCGCTGCCGACGGGTTGGGTGCTGGCGGCAACCGGTGCCGACGGCCGCGTCGTCGCCGCGCTGCACCCGGCGCGCCGCTGCGTGGCGCTGCTGTTCCGCCCCGACGCCGCGCTCTCGCTGCAGCGCGGTGCCGGCCAGCGTGCGCTGGCGGCCGCGCTGGCGTGGCTGGCTTGAGCCTCCCAGGAACACACCGGGCCGCCCCGGGTTTTATTGCTCCCGCTCGGGGGCGGACGACGCGTGCGCCGGACTCGGGAGGTGCTCAATAGAATGTATCCCACTGAAAACCACCCGGGACCCGCACCCATGAGCCACAAACGCCTCGCCCTCCTCGCTTCGGCTTCCCTGCTGATGGCCACTGCATGGCCCGCCGCGGCCCAGACCGCCTGGCCGAGCCGGTTGATCCGCATCATCGTGCCCTATGCAGCAGGCTCTTCACCCGATGTGCTGGTGCGCTTGATGAGCGAGCCGCTCAGTGCGCGTCTGGGCCAGACCATCGTGGTCGAGAACCGTCCCGGGGCGGGCGGCAACACCGGCACCGATTACGTCACCAAGGCTGCACCCGATGGCTACACCTTCCTGGTGAGCACCAACGGGCCGCTGGTCTACAGCACCGTCTACAACCCGAAGCTGCCGTACGACCCGTTCAAGGACCTGGCCCCGGTCACGCTCGCGGCCGGCCAGCCCAACGTTTGCGCGGTCTCGAACAAGATGGGCGTGAAGAACGTGAAGGAATGGGTCGCGGCGCTGAAGAAGAACCCCGGCAAGTACAACTACTCATCGACCGGGATCGGCTCGATGTCGCACCTGTCGGTGGAGATCGTCAAGCTCAAGACCGACTCGTTCGCGGTGCACCTGCCCTACGCCTCGTCGCCGCGCGCCATCATGGCCATCCTGCAGGGTGACGTCGACTTTGCCTGCGTGCCGCCGGTGGCTGTGATGCCGCAGGCCAAGGCCGGCAAGGTCACGGCGATCGCGGTGACCACGGCCAAGCGCAGCCCGCTGATGCCCGATCTGCCGACGTTGAAGGAGTCGGGTTTCCCGGAGATCCAGGCGCTCGCGTGGATGGCGATCATGGCTCCGGCGAAGACGCCGCCCGAGATCATCCACCGCATGAACAAGGAAATGGTCGCGATCCTCGAGACGCCCGAGATCAAGGAAAAGCTCGCCACCACCTACATGGAGCCGATCGCCTCGAGCCCCGAGGAACTCGCCAAGTGGATGGTCGAAGAGCGTGACCGCTGGGCGCCGGTGATCAAGCGCGCCGGTCTGAAGGCGCACTGAGCCGACGCAAGCGTTGCCCCTGCGAAGCTGTGCAGCGACGTCGGCTCAACTTCAGGCCGGCCCTGCGCAGTGGTCACAGGCGCTTCGGTCCGGCCTGAGTCGACGCAAGCGTTGCGCCTCTGATACCCGGTTGCAATCAAACATATCAAAACAAACCAGGTACGCCGCATCGCAACGCGCGGCCGAGAACCCCGGGTAACCGGCCTTCATTCATCTCATCCGGCGCCGGCCTGAAGGCCGACGCCTCCCTCTCTACTTCACTCCGCCGGTCACCCGACGCTCTCGGCCGCCACCACCGCCGGCGCGTCTCGGCCCGTGATCCTGCGGATCGCAACGTTCACACCCTGATCCACGATCTGACGCGATTGCATGCGATGTCGCATGAGCGGTGCGACGCTGGGCAGCGCCTGAGCCTCATCGCCGTCGGGTTGCTGCTGGTCCGTCCGCACGCCTGGGCCGACGGGAGCGACCGGGCGCCGATCGCGCTGATGCTGCCGGCGCAAAGGCGGCACCGGCCATCAGCGAACCTGGGCCCGGAGCAGGACCTGACCTGGATCGCGCCCGGCGTCAGCCGAGCGGCGCGACGCCGAACAGCCAGCGGTGCAGCACCAGCACGAAGGCGACGTACAAACCCAGCCCACCGACGATCACGATCGCATCGTTGAGGGGACTGGCGGACGCCCCCGGAACCGCGCGCGCGGTGCGGTACTTGAGCGAGATCCGGTCGGCCACGGCCCACACCAGAAAGCCACCGAACAGCAGCACGTCGGCGAGCGTGCCGTTGGCGAGCAAGTGCGCCACGGCCCAGAACTTCACCGCCAGCAGCATCGGATGGCGCGCAGCGGTCTTGACCCGTCCCGGAAGGTAGGCCGCGAGCAGCAGCGGGAACACCGGCAGCAGCAGCAACAGCGCGACATGGCGCATGAACAGCGGTGGCGTGTAAAGCACCACCGGCGACTGGCGCGCGACCCCGTAGCCGTAGATCAGCAACCCGAAGCCAACCAGCGAGACCAGTGTGTACAAGCCCTTCCAGGGCCGTTCGCCGCGGCGCGCGACCAGCGCGTCGCGCCACGCCGGAGCCACGATCGATGCCGAGTGCACGCCGAGAAACAGCACGAGGCCGACGATGAAGACAGTCATGGACGAGCGCTCCTGAACCGGGATGGCGCCGAGTGTAGCGATGCCCGCCGCCGGTCGGGTTCAGGTCACCACTGGCTTGACCCAGACCCAGGCCACCACGCCGACACCCATCATCAGAAGCGAGGCCACCGCCAGCCAGACCGTGGAGTGCATCACCAGCGGCGCAATCACCCCGGCGACCAGGCCATTGGCGAGGCTGCCCACGCAGGCCTGGAACGACGAGGCCATGCCGCGCCGCTCGGGCATCAGATCGAGCACCATCAGCGTGACCACCGGCACCATCAGGGCCCAGCCGAACGAGTAGATCGCGATCGGGATCATGGCCCACCAGGCCTGCGGTGTGAACAACAGGTTCAACACCACATTGACAACCGATACCAGCAGCATGATCACGAAACCGTGGCGGATCTGGTGCTTGGGCTTGATGCGCCCGGCGAGCCGCCCAGACAGCCACGCTCCGCCCATGATGCCGCCGATGCTGAGCATGAAGAACCAGAAGAACTCGCCCGGCAGCAAGTGCAGGTGGCGGCCCAGGAACACCGGCGCCGACAGCACGTAGAGGAACATGCCGTTGAACGGGATGCCGCTCGCAAATGCGAGCAACATGAAGCGTTTGCTCGAGGCCATCGCCCAATAGCCGCGCATCAGGTTGCGCACGTTGAAGGCCTGCTGGTGCGTGATGTGCAAGGTCTCGGGCAGAAGCTTGTAGTTGGCGACCCACAACACCACACCGATGGCGGCCAGCAACCAGAAGATCGAGTGCCAGCCCAGGTGCACGAACAGAAAGCCACCGACCATCGGCGCCACCGCCGGCGCCACGCCGAAGTAGATCGTGACCTGCGACATCACGCGCTGCGCGTCCTCGGCGTTGAACATGTCGCGGATCACCGCGCGCGAGATCACGATGCCGGCGCCCGCCGACATGCCCTGCACGGTGCGGAAGAACACGAGCGCGCCGATGTGCTGCGACAGCGCACAACCGATCGACGCAAGCGTGAAAACGACCAGCCCCCACAGCACCACCGGGCGACGCCCGAAGCTGTCGGACAGCGCACCGTGGAACAGGTTCATGATCGCGAAGCCGAACAGGTACGCCGAGAGCGTTTGCTGCATCTCGACCGGCGTGGCGCCGATCGCCTGCGCGATGCCGGTGAACGCCGGCAGGTAGGTGTCGATCGAGAACGGCCCGAGCATGCCCAGACATGCCAGCAAAACGGCGAGCGCCCAGCGCGGTGCGCGCCAGAGGGTGTGGGCGTCGGGGTTCATGGTCTCGGGCGAGTGTAGGTCAGCTCAAGGACCGGGTCCGCGCCGATTCGCGTGTCACGCCGGCCGCACCGAGCAGATCGCTGAAGAAAAGTGTGAAGCGGGCCGATAGGCCGGATTCTGTGCGGCCTTCGTGTTCTTGCGAACCCGAGAGCCGTGACCGCCATTCCTCTGGGCCGTGCATCGCTGCACGGCTCGGTGCCACCTACCCGCACACTCCTCGGGCCGAGTCCATGTGTGCCTATTCGGTGTTGCTGCGCGTAGAGATTGCCCGTTTCACCCGGCCATCGGGGCTGCGCCCCGACTCCCGCAAGGCTTGCGCCCTGCCCGCCCCGCGCTCCGAAGAACGCGGCCACCTCGCAGTGGAGGCCTCGCGGTCCGCGCAAGCGCGACCCGCAAGGACTGGCGACCGACTCGTCTCTGTTGCTCTGATCCTCGGCTCACGCCGGACAGCCGTTAGCTGCTACGCCGCCCTGTGCAGTCCGGACCTTCCTCCCGTGCCATCTTTCGATGCTTGCACCGGCGGCGGTCTGGCCCGCTTCACGCCTCG
This sequence comes from Burkholderiaceae bacterium, assembly GCA_039921765.1. Lineage (GTDB taxonomy): Bacteria > Pseudomonadota > Gammaproteobacteria > Burkholderiales > Burkholderiaceae_C > JBDSBD01. The sequence goes on along the minus strand of JBDSBD010000226.1, from coordinate 577 downwards.
ATTATCGCAGCTGCGCTCAGGCGCCTTTGGCGGCGCGGCCCTTGCGCTTGTCGCGCACCGCGACCTGACTCGTGCCCTCATGCGCCAGTTCGAAGAGCTGGGTTGCGGCAAGCAGCTTGGTCAGCGTCGAGTAGCCGTAGTTGCGCGAATCGAACGAGGCCTGGTTGCCGATCTGCTGGCCAACCGCACCGACGCGCGCCCAGCCGCCCTCGTCCTTCGCGGCCTCGACCGCGTTGCGCAACAGGGTCACGAGCTTGGCGTCCTGGCTCAGCTTGGACGACGGCACACGCAGCGGCGCCGAGGGCGCGGCCGGCACGTCGCCGGCCGTCTCGCCATTCGCCGCCGCGCCGCCGAGCTGATTCAGGAACAGGAAGCGCGAGCAGGCGTTGACAAAAGGCTCCGGGGTTTTCTGCGCGCCGAAGCCGTAGACGGCCGCGCCCTTCTCGCGCAGATGCATCACCAGCGGCGTGAAGTCGGCATCCGACGAGACGATGCCGAACGCATCGGGCCGGTCGGTGTAGAGCAGCTCCAGCGCATCGATCACCATCGCCATGTCGCTGGCATTCTTGCCTTTGGT
>JBDSBD010000225.1:0-5103 GCA_039921765.1 Burkholderiaceae bacterium | reverse complement strand
TCGATGGCGGCGGCGCTGGGCATGGCGCCCTCGCGGGCGGCGGCCTCCAGCGCGCCGGCCATTTCGGACACGCGGCGAGCGCCGATGTTCAGGCTCATCGACTTCAGGGCGTGGACAGCCTTGGCGGCGTCCTCGGCGGTGACGGCCTGGCGCGCCGCGTCGAGGCGTTCGCGGCGCGCCTTGGACAAACCCTCGCAGATTGCGCCGGCGCCCAGCCAGCGCGCGAAACCGGGGATCGGCGACAGCGTGCAGAACGTCTTCAGCTGGGGCAGTTCGCGCTTGAGTTCATCGGCCACGCGCTTGATCAGGAAGTTGCCGAGCGACACGCCCTTGAGTCCGGGCTGGCAGTTGCTGATCGAATAGAACGTGGCGACCTTGAACTGCGCCGCCGGCAGGGGCTCCGGGGCCTTCCCGATCAGGGGAGCGATCTGCCCGGGCATCTGCGGCAGCAGCGCCACCTCGACGAAGATCAGCGGCGCGTCGGGCAGCTGCGGGTGGAAGAACGCGAAGCAGCGCCGGTCCGGCTGCAGGCGCCGGCGCAGATCGTCCCAGCCGTCGATGCGGTGTACCGCCTCGTGCTGGATGAGTTGCTCGAGCAACCGCGCCGGCGAGTTCCAGTCGACGCGCCGCAGTTGCAGGAATCCCGGGTTGAACCAGCTCGAGAGCAGATGCTGGAAGTCGGCCTCGACCGCACTCAGCTCGGGCTGGTCCGCCAGGAGATCGAGCAGCGCGCGCCGCATCGCGACGATGCTGGCGGTGCCGCCCGGGGCGCGGTTGATGCGCCGCAGCAGCTCCTGGCGCGGCGGCTCGGCGAGCCGCGTCAGATGCATCAGATTGGACGCGCTCGGCTCGTCGGCGTAGGCCTGCGCGCTCGCCAGCACGGCCTGCGGTTCGGGGCTGAAGTCGAGCCACAGGCGCTCGAAGAACACTGCCTGCTGGCTCTCCGAGAGGGTGTCGAAGCGCGCCACCAGGGCGCTGGCGATCGCGGTGCTGTTGGCCTCACCGCTCTCGGAGAGCAATCGGGTGCAGTCGGTCATGACGCCGCGCAGGCTGCGCGCGCCACTGGCCTGGCGCGCGGCGCGGCGCAGCCCTTCAAGCACGCCGTGCTCCCAGCGTGCGTTCATGTCGACGCCATGCCTGCCGTGCGGCCGGCGGCGCCATCAGGTGGCCGTGCATCCCGCGCTCGGCGTGCGCGACGCCGCGCTTCACGAACGCATCGATGAAGGCGCGCTGTTCCTGGATCGTTTCCTCCATGCGCCGCGGCCGGTTCAGCTGGCGTCCGTGCCACAGCCGCATGAAGCGGCGCAATGCGTCGATCGCGCGGTCCAGCCAGCGGTTCGCGGCGATTGTGTGCACATGCGTGTGGAATTCGCGGTTGACGCTGTCGTTGCCGTCGATGTCGTGCGCGGGCGTGACGCCACCGCATCGTGCAATGAGGCGGGTTGCAGTGAGGTGGAGTCAGGCATGGCGGGATGATGCAACGGCGTGACGGATGGAGCCGCGCGCACAACTCCTGATTCATTATTGCAAGATCCGGACAGCGGTTGCCGGCGCTGGGCTCGACAGCGCGTTCGGCTTGCGTCGCCGGGCGTGCCGTGGGCACGCACTGACGCCGTTCGCCGTGAGCGAATGGGGCCACCGAAACAGCGCGCGATTCCTCGGGTGCGACGGAATCAACGCGCTACAGTCGCCTCGATCAATCCCGAGCCCGCATGCACGACCCCACCCGCCCACTGCCTGCCGACGCCGACGGCGTGCTCGCGCTGGCCGCCCAGAGCATGTTCGACACCCTTGCCAGCACCGCGATGGGCATGCTGGTGGTGGACCGCGACCACCGCATCGTATGGATCAGCGAGGGCTACAAGCAGTTCCTGCCGGGGCTGGGCCACGCCGAGGCCGACTTCGTCGGCCGCCTCGTCGAGGAGGTCGTGCCCAACACGCTGATGGCGCAGGTGATCGACACCGGCCAGCCAATCCTGGTCGACCTGCTCAGCAACAAGGCCGGCACGTTCCTGGTGAGCCGGCTGCCGCTGCGCGACGACGACGGCAGCGTGATCGGTGCGATGGGCATGGTGCTGCTCGATCATCCCGAGACCACGATGCAGCCGCTGATCGCCAAGTTCGGCCGCCTGCAACGCGACCTCGACGAGGCGCGCCAGCAACTGGCCGCGCACATCACGCGGCAGCGCCGGCCCAAGCACACGTTGGCGAGCTTCGTCGGCGCGAGCGCGGCGGCGGTGGAGCTCAAGCGCCAGGCGCGCCGCGTCGCGCAGACCGACAGCACGGTGCTGCTGCTCGGCGAAACCGGCACCGGCAAGGAGCTGCTCGCGCACGGCATCCACGCCGCGAGCTCGCGCGCCGCCAAGCCGTTCGTCGCGGTCAATATTGCCGCCGTGCCCGAGACCTTGCTCGAGGCCGAGTTCTTCGGAGTTGCGCCGGGCGCGTACACCGGTGCCGAACGCAAAGGGCGTGACGGCAAGTTCAAGCTGGCCGACGGTGGCAGCCTGCTTCTCGACGAGATCGGCGACATGCCGCTGGCGCTGCAGAGCAAGCTCTTGCGCGTGTTGCAGGAGCAGGAGGTCGAGCCGCTCGGCAGCAACCACATGCAGCACGTCGACGTGCGCATCATTGCCGCCAACAGCCGCGACCTGCCGGCCATGGTGGCGGCGGGAAGTTTCCGTGCCGACCTGTACTACCGCCTCAATGTGCTGCCGATCCGGCTGCCGGCACTGCGCGAGCGGCTCGGTGATCTGGAGGCGCTGGTCGAGAGTCTGGCCGAGGACATCGCGCGGCGCAGCGGCCTGCCGCACAAGAGCCTGACGTCCGACGCGCTCGATCTGCTGGCGCGTCAGGCCTGGCCCGGCAACATCCGCGAGTTGCGCAACGCGCTCGAGCAGGCCACGCTGATGACCGACGATCCACTGCTCACCGCGCAGCATTTTGCCGGGGTTCTGGCCGATGAGGCGGCGGGCGGCACCGGCGTGGAGCTGGCGCCATCGAGCGCGCCGGGCGGGTGGGCGCCCGAGGTCGTGCCGCAAGCGGCGGCAGCCCCACTGCGGCCGGCCGACATCCGGCCCTTGCCGCAGGCGATCGCCGAGCTCGAGGCGGCTGCGATCCGCGATGCACTAGGCGCCACCGGCGGCAACAAGCTCGCAGCGTCCCGGCTGCTCGGCATTTCGCGCGCCGCGCTGTATGCCAAGCTGGCTCTGTACGCGACAAATTCCGGCGCGCCCGGGAAGGCGGCAGACCGATGAACCTCGGTCCCGCCTACGTCCAGGCCTGTGCCGTAATCTGCGGCCTGCTTGCGCTGCTGTTCGGCTGGATCCGTTGGCGCCACGGCGATCCCGGCACCGGCTGGCTCGCCCTCGGATTCCTGTGTGTGTTTGCGCTCTTCGCGTTCAGCCTGGGTCTGCCGCCGGACGATTCGCAGGTGGCGCACCGCGGCGCGTCGCTGTTCGGCGCCGTCGCGGTGTTGTGCCTGGGCTGGGGGTTGATCGAATACGTCGGACCCTCTCTGCGCCGGCCCGGGCGCTGGCGCGTCGCGGTCGCGTTGCCGATGCTGGTGGCGCTCGCCTGGCTGCCTTTCGGCGCGTTGCCGCGCACCGGGGGCCACGCGCTGATCGCGCTGTCGATGACCATGATGGCGGCGATCGCCTGGGTCGCCGCGCGTCGCGAACCCGGCACGGGCCTGCAGCTCATTGCGGTGGCCTCGCTGCTGCACCCGGTGCTGCTGGTGGCGATGCTGCTGGCCGACATCGATGTCTACGAACTGCGCAACGTCGTGATCGTGCCGATCAGCGTGTTCGGCATGACACTGTTTGCGATCAGTCTGACGCGCGCGCGGGTGCGCGTCGAGCACGAACTCGCGGCGCGAGTCGATGCCCAACGCGCGCTCGAGGAGCTGAACGAGACGCTCGAGCAGCGCGTGACGCAGCGTACCGGTGAGCTGCACGAGATTGTCGCGGCCCTGGAGAGCTTCAATCGCACCGTCTCGCACGACCTGCGCGGACCGCTCGGCGGCATGGCCCAGCTCACCCGGCTCGCGCTGGCCGAGATGGCGCGCGGCGAGACCGTGCGCGCCCGGCCGATGCTCGACGCGGTGGCGAGGCAGGCCGACAGTCTGGGCGAGCTGGTGACCGATCTGCTCTTGCTGGCGCGGGTCGGCGATGTCGAGCTGTCGCTCAGGACGGTTGATCTGGCCGAATGCGTGCGCCAGGCCCAGGAGCAACTGCGCCTGGCGGGGCATTCGACGCAGCCTATCGAGGCGGGCGAACTCGGCAGCGTGGCTGCCGATGCCGGGCTGCTGCGTCAGGTGATCGTCAACCTTGTCGGCAACGCCCTCAAGTTCAGCCGCGACGTGCCATATCCGCGGGTGCGCATCGAACAGGTTCCCGATCTGGATCGGAAGGTGATCGTGGTGCGGGACAACGGGACCGGTTTCGATGCGCGCTGCGCCGGCGAGTTGTTCGACCCGTTCAAGCGCTTTCACGCGAGCACGTTCGAAGGGACCGGGTTGGGACTGGCGATCGTGCGCCGCATCGTCGAGCGCCACGGCGGTTCGGTGTGGGCCGAGGGCGCTCCCGGGCAGGGCGCGAGCTTTTATGTGGCCTTGCCTCAGCGCACGCTGTGAGGGTTATGACTCTTGTTCAGACAATGTCTTGTATTAAGACAGTATCTTTTGATCAAGTGTCTTGAAATTGAACACGATGTTTCGCAGTTGGTGGTTACTCTGAGCCAAGTCGGCGCCGATATCGGTCCGGTTTCTGGTGAATCTAAGTGTTTGCCCTCGGATGGCGCGGGTTGGCACACCGCTTGCGGCGTTGTGGGTGCCGGCCGCGAGGCCCTTGCCTCAGAACCCATGCAGGAGACCCTCAGATGACGAATCGACTCAAAGCTCTCGACGACAGACAGGTTTCAACTACGCGCCGCGCCCTTGTGGGCTCCGCGCTGGTGACCGGGGCGTTCGGTGCGCTGCCCGCGCTGGCGCAATCCAGGGGCGAGATCCGGATCGCGCTGATCTATGGCAAGACCGGGCCGCTCGAAGCCTATGGCAAGCAGACCCAGACCGGCTTCATGATGGGTCTGGATTACGCGACCAACGGC
>JBDSBD010000224.1:0-5980 GCA_039921765.1 Burkholderiaceae bacterium | reverse complement strand
CCGGTACCGGTCGCTCCCGTCACGGCACCGCGCATTTCGGCGGCGCCGGTGGCTGCGGCGCAGCCTCCGGTAGCAGCCCCGGTGCCGCCTCGGCCGGCGCTGCCCAGACCGGCAGTGACCGCCACGCCGACCGCGCTGCCGTCGCGCTCCGAGCCGAAGCCGGCCCTTGCCGCGGCCGATGAATACCGAGTCAAGTCGGGCGACACCTTGTATCGCATTGCGACGCGCGCACAGCGCTCTGGCGTCTCGCTCGATCAGATGCTGGTGTCGCTGTACCGCAGCAATCCGCAGGCCTTCATGGGCAACAACATGAACCGGCTGAAGGCCGGTGTGGTGTTGTCGTTGCCCAATGCCGAGGCCGTTGGTGGCGTTCCCGAAGCTGAGGCACGCCAGGTGATCCAGGCCCAGAGCGAGGACTTTTCGGCTTACCGACAGCGCCTGGCCGGCGCGGTGCCGCAAGCCAAGACCGAAGGCACGACGCGCCAGGCGAGCGGCAAGGTCCAGGCATCGGTCGACGATCGGCGCCAGGGGGCGACGCCGACGCCCGACAAACTCACGCTGAGCAAGGGTTCCGCGGCTGCCAGGTCGGCTGCGGCCGACTCGACGGTCTCGAAGGACCAGGAGAAGAAAGCCGCTGACGCCCGGGTCGCAGAGTTGTCGAAGAACGTCGACGAACTGAAGAAGCTGGCCGACGCGACCGCAGCCGCCGCGGCCTCCAAGCCGACCGCAGCGACGCCGTCCGCTGCTGCGCCGGCCGCGGCCGGTTCGGCTCCAGGGTCGGCGATTGCCGCAGCGTCGGCCGCCGTCGCCCCGGCGGTTGCCGCGTCCGTTCCCGCGATCGCGGTCGCTGCGGCACCGGCGTTGCCGGCATCGGTGGCCGTGGTGCCCAAACCCGCTGCGCCTGTCGCCGCCGCGTCGGTGGCCACTGCGGCGCCTGCGCCGGCCCCTGAAGAGCCCGGCATGCTGAGTTCGCTCCTCGACGACAACCCGCTCGCGGTTGGCCTCGGGGGTCTGGCGATCCTGTTGCTCGCCGGCTTCGGCGTCTATCGCTTCGCCAGGCGGTCCAGGCATGACAGCGGCGAGACCTCGTTTCTGGAGAGCCGACTCCAGCCCGACTCGTTCTTCGGGGCCAGCGGGGGTCAGCGCATCGATACCCGTGACGCGGGCGGCGCATCGTCGTCGATGAGCTACTCGCTGAGCAAACTCGATGCCATCGGCGACGTCGATCCGGTTGCCGAGGCCGATGTGTACCTCGCCTATGGGCGCGACCTTCAGGCCGAAGAAATTCTCAAGGAGGCGATGCGCAGCAGTCCGGAGCGCATGGCAATCCGTACCAAGCTGCTCGAGGTCTACGCCAAGCGGCGCGATACCAAGGGCTTCGAGCTGCTGGCGACGCAGCTCTATTCGCTGACGGGAGGAGACGGGGAAGATTGGGCCAAGGCGCAGGAGCTCGGCGCCGAGATCGACCCCGAGAACCCGTTGTTCCAGCCGGGCGGTATGCCGGTGCCTGCTCTCGGTCGCGGCGGTGAGGTGATCGAGCCGCTCGGTGCCAGCACGATGCCGCAATCCGTGCTGCCGTCGCCGTCGAAGTTTGCGGCTGCTGCCGGTGGTGAAATGGCGCTCGACAGCGGCAGCATGGATCTCGATCTGGATCTGGGCGATCCGCAGGCTGGTGTAGCCACTTCGCCATCGGCCCTCGAAGCCACCCAGGCGTTCGCGCCCGAGCCGCATCCGGTCGACGATCGAGCCGATGATCACTCGGGTTCGCTCGACTTCGTCGTTCCCGAGATGCCCGAGACGCTCGATCCACCGGTCACGGCAACGGCCGACCCGGCGACCCAGCCCGAGCCTTTCGATCTGTCGGACATCTCCCTCGATCTCGACTTGCCGCCTGAATCGAACCATGGTGCGTTGCCTGCTGCGAGCCAGTCCGGCGCGCCTCTCGATGGCCTCGAACTCCCATCGCTGGAAGAGGGTGGCAGCGATGACCCGCTGGTACGCAAGCTCGAACTCGCCGAGGAATTCCGCCAGATCGGAGACGCCGATGGCGCGCGCGATTTGCTTCAGGAGGTTGTTGCAAAGGCCAGCGGCGCGTTGAAGAGCCGGGCGCAGAGCATGCTCGCCGACTTGGGGTGAGGCACCGCAGCGACTGCTCCCAAGCCCGAGGCCCGAGCCGACGCTGCGAAGCTGTGCAGTGAAGCCGGCTGGACTCAGGCCAGCCCTGCGCAGTGCCACAGGCGCTTCGGTGCGGCTTGAGCAGGGGTCGCCAATGAGGGTGGTGCTGGGCCTGAGCTATCGTGGTCAGGCTTATCACGGCTGGCAAAGCCAGGTCGACGGCAACACGGTGCAGGATCGGCTCGAGTTGGCGCTCTCGAAGTTTGCCGGCCGCAAGTTGCGCACTCTGTGCGCCGGGCGCACCGATACCGGTGTGCACGCGCTGAACCAGGTCGTGCACCTGGACACCGAGCTCGAGCGCGAAGCCTTCTCGTGGGTGCGTGGCACGAACCGATACCTGCCCGCGGACATCGCAGTGCAGTGGTGCCAGTTCCGCTCCGACACCTTCCACGCGCGCAACAGCGCGTTGGGGCGGCGTTACCGCTACGTGCTCTTGGAGTCGCCTGTGCGCCCGGCGGTCGAGGCCGGGCTGGCCGGCTGGAGCTTTCGCCCGCTGGACGGCACCGCGATGAACGGTGCGGCGCAACGCCTGCTCGGCGAGCACGACTTCAGTGCGTTTCGCGCCGCCGAATGCCAGGCGGCGTCGCCGGTCAAGACCCTGCACAGCATCGCCATCACGCGGCGCGGCGCGTACTGGTGCTTCGAGTTCGACGCCAATGGATTCTTGCACCACATGGTGCGCAACCTGATGGGTTGCCTGGTGGCAATCGGCGCCGGCGCGCACGACGCCGACTGGCTCGCCGACGTGCTGGCCTCCCAGGAGCGCCGCCGCGCCGCGCCGACGTTTTCCGCGGATGGTCTTTATTTCGTCGGCCCATACTATGACGCGGCGCACGCCATCCCGAGCCGATCGGCCGCGCAAGACTGGCTGCCGTGAGCGCCGCTCCTTCATGATCCTGTCAACCTGACGCGTCCGATGAACCCGCGAACTCGCATCAAAATCTGCGGTCTGACCCGTGAAGCCGATGTCGATGCCGCCGTCGAGGCGGGCGCCGACGCAGTCGGCTTCGTGCTGTGGCCGCAGAGCCCGCGCGCCGTGAGCATCGACCGGGCGGCATTGCTGGCCCGGCGGCTGCCGCCGTTCGTGACGCCGGTGCTGCTGTTCGTGAACGAGCCGTGGGCCAAGGTATTGACGCTGCTCGAGGCGATCCCGAATGCCATTGCCCAGTTTCACGGCGACGAGTCGCCCGATGACTGCCGCATGAGCGTCACGCCTGGGCGGCAGCCGGCGCGGCGCTTCATGCGTGCCGCGCGCATGGCGCCGGGCTTCGATTTGCTAGACTTCGCGCAGCAGTTCTCGCACGCCCAGGCACTTTTGCTCGATGCGCATGTCGAGGGCTATGGCGGCAGCGGAAAGGTCTTCAATTGGTCACTCATTCCAGCCAACGTGCCCTGTCCAGTCGTTTTGTCTGGTGGGTTGCATGCCGGAAATGTGACTCAAGGGATTCAGCAGGTCCGGCCTTGGGCCGTTGACGTGAGCTCCGGCGTCGAATCCGCGCAAGGCATCAAGGATGCCCAGGCGATCCGTCGGTTCTGCGATGCGGTGTGCGAGGCAGATGCCCGCATCGCCGCATCCATTGTCTGAATTCCCGAACCTTCCCATGGACAAATATCAACAACCCGATGCCTCGGGCCATTTCGGCCCCTATGGCGTCAGCTTTGTTGCCGAAACCCTCGTGCACGCACTCGACGAACTCAGGCGTACCTATGCCGAGGCTTGCGCCGATCCGACGTTCCAGGCCGAGTTCGAGTACGAGCTCAAGCATTTTGTCGGCCGGCCGAGTCCGATCTACCACGCAGCGCGCCTGAGCCGTGAGCTCGGTGGCGCGCAGATCCATCTGAAGCGCGAAGACCTGAACCACACCGGCGCGCACAAGATCAACAACACCATCGGCCAGGCCCTGCTCGCGCGCCGCATGGGCAAGTCGCGCGTGATTGCCGAAACCGGCGCCGGCCAGCACGGCGTGGCCACTGCCACGATCTGCGCCCGCTACGGGCTGGAGTGCGTGGTCTACATGGGCAGCGAAGACGTGAAGCGTCAGTCGCCGAACGTCTACCGCATGAACCTGCTCGGCGCGACCGTGGTGCCGGTGGAAAGCGGCTCGAAGACACTGAAGGACGCGCTCAACGAAGCATTGCGCGACTGGGTCACCAATGTCGAGAACACGTTCTACATCATCGGCACGGTCGCCGGCCCGCACCCGTATCCGACGATGGTGCGTGACTTCCAGCGCGTGATCGGCGACGAGTGCCTGCTGCAGATGCCGCAGATGATCGGGCGCCAACCCGATGCGGTGATTGCCTGCGTCGGCGGCGGCAGCAACGCGATGGGCATCTTCTATCCGTACATCGATCACGCCGCGGTCCGGCTGATCGGCGTCGAGGCTGCGGGGCAGGGACTCGAGACCGGCAAGCATGCCGCCTCGCTTGGCAAGGGCTCGCCCGGCGTGCTGCACGGCAATCGCACCTATCTGCTGCAAGACGAAAACGGCCAGATCACCGAGACGCATTCGATCTCGGCCGGCCTCGACTATCCGGGCGTCGGCCCCGAACACGCCTACCTGAAGGACAGCGGTCGGGCCGAGTATGTGGCCATCACCGACACAGAGGCACTCGCGGCGTTCCATCGCCTGTGCCGCACCGAGGGCATCATTCCGGCGCTCGAATCGAGCCACGCGGTGGCGTATGCAATGAAGATCGCACCCGCGATGCGCACCGACCAGCACCTGCTCGTGAACCTGTCAGGGCGTGGCGACAAGGACGTCGGCACCGTGGCCGATCTGTCGGGGGCGTCGTTCTTCGACCGTCCGTCGATGGCCGGGCAATCCGTGAAGGGCGCCGTTGTGGCCTCGAGGAACGCGCCATGAGCCGCATCGCTGGCACCTTTGCCGCGCTCCAGGCCAACGGGCGCAAGGCGCTGATCCCGTACATCACCTGCGGCGACCCGTTCGCCGACGCCACCGTCGACATAATGCTGGCGATGGCCGAAGCGGGTGCCGACGTGATCGAGCTCGGCGTGCCGTTTTCCGACCCGATGGCCGATGGTCCGGTGATCCAGAAGGCCGGCGAGCGCGCACTGGCGCGCGGTATCGGCATGCCGCAGGTGCTCGATTTCGTGCGCGGGTTTCGTGCACAGAACCAGACCACGCCGGTCGTGCTGATGGGCTATGCCAACCCGGTCGAGCGCTACGGCATCGAGCGTTTCGTGCCGGACGCCAAGACTGCCGGCGTGGACGGAGTGCTCGTGGTCGACTATCCGCCCGAGGAGTGCAAGGACTTTGCCGCGGCCTTGCGCGCCCACGCCATCGACCCGATCTTCCTGCTTGCGCCGACTTCGACCGAGGAGCGCATGGAACAGGTGAGTCGCATTGCCAGCGGCTACGTGTACTACGTGTCGCTCAAGGGCGTGACGGGCTCGGGGCACCTCGACACCGCCTCGGTCGCAGCGATGGTGCCGCGCATCAAGGCACACGTGAAGCTGCCGGTGGGCGTGGGCTTCGGGATCCGTGACGCGGTGAGTGCGCGCGCCGTGGCGGCGGTGTCGGACGCGGTCGTGATCGGTACCGCCCTCGTGGAGCGGCTGGAAACCCAATCGCGCGACAATGTGGCCGCCGCGGCGGGTGAGTTCATTGCCAGCATCCGCGCGGCACTCGACGCCTGAAAGGACCGAACCCATGAGTTGGCTCGAAAAACTGCTGCCGCCAAAGATCCAGCCGCACGAGGCCGGCGAGCGCCGTACCGTCCCCGAAGGTCTGTGGATCAAGTGCCCGTCGTGCGACACGGTGCTGTACAAGACCGACCTCGA
>JBDSBD010000223.1:0-6974 GCA_039921765.1 Burkholderiaceae bacterium | reverse complement strand
GGCGTCGATGCGGGCGCGGTGCCGACGCCGCCGATGCTCGCGGCGCGTGCGCCGCTGCTGTTTCCGGCCACGCGGTTTCGACTCGGTGCCGAGCCCGGCGGCTTCGTGTTCGACAACGAGAAGTGGGCGCACGAGATCGAGTTGCCCGAGTTCGAGATCGACGCGCAGGTGGTGAGCTGGGGCCAGTACGCCGAGTTCGTGGCGGACGGGGGCTACGACGAGCGCGGCCACTGGAGCGCCGCCGGCTGGGACTGGGTCCAAGGCCGGCGCACGCCGCGCTATGTGGACCAGATGCGTCACGGCGTGCTGCAACAGCGTTTTGGGCGCCTGATGCGGGTGGCGCCGAACCAGCCCGCAATGCATCTGAGCGGATTCGAGGCCGAGGCGTGGTGCCACTGGGCCGGACGTCGTCTGCCCGGCGAGGCCGAGTGGGAGGCGGCGGCGGTGCAGGGTGCGACGCGCGGGTTTCGCTGGGGCGATGCGTGGGAGTGGACCGCCAGCACCTTGCGGCCGTACCCGGGCTTCGTGGCCGGGCCGCTTCGCGCGTACTCGCAGCCGTACTTCGGGCATCACCGGGTCTTGCGCGGCGCCTCGCCCTGGAGCTCGGTGCGGCTGCGCAGCGAGCGTTTCCGCCGCTTCGAGGCCCCCGGCCAGAACGTCGGCTTCTTCGGCTTCAGGAGCTGCGCGGCCTGACGCCGCCGGCCGGCCCGCGGCCCACCGGCGCCGAACGATCGAGGCTACGGCGCGGGCTGCGGCGCCGGTTTGGGGCGGCGGTAGCTCCACCAGGGCAGGACCCGGCGCAGTGACAGCACCTCGCCGCTGCGGTCGGGCGCGTAGCCGGCGAGCGCGCGGAGCGTGGCTTGCCACGCCGGCGTCGCGAGCGTGGCGAGCAGGGTCTTGACGTGCGGATGCTCGAGGTGGCTTGCCAGCGTGACCAGGAAGTAGTGCTCGCGCGCCAGCGGCACGAAGGCCAGGCCGCGTGCCACGGCGGCGGCCTCGATGCCGAACGCGACGTCGGCGCTGCCGCTCGCGACGGCCTCGGCCGCGGCCTGGTGTGATGGTTCATTGCGATCGAAATCTGCAATGTCCTGCGCTGGGACGCCGGCCGAAGCCAGCAACTCGTCGAGCACGACGCGGGTGCCGGTGCCGCGTGCGCGGTTGACGAAGTGCAGCCCGGGCCGGGTCAGGTCGGCCAGTGTCGCCAGGCCGAGCGGATTGCCCGACGCGACGATCAGGCCTTGCATGCGGGTGGCGAAACCGATCAGCTTGTGGCGCCCGGGCTTGAGCATCGGGCGATAGACCTTCGCGGTCGGAGAGCTCCGCGCTGCATGGGTCAGTGCGTGAAAACCCGCCAGCACGCAGCGCCCGTCGTTCAGTGCAGTGAGCGCCTCGACGCTGCCGGTGAATTGCAACTCGAGCTGCAGCCGATGCTCCTGCGCGACCCAGTTGCGCAGCCGGGGCAGCGCCTGGTCGTGGCTCGCGTAGATGCCGAGCACACCGGCGCTGGCGTCGAACGCGATCGCGAAGGCCTGCTCCAGCTCGCTGCGCAAGGCTTCGATCTGTGGCGCCAGCCGTGCCTGGGCGCGCCGCTCGGCCCACAGCAGCTTCTCGCCAAACGGTGACAGGACGGCCGGCTGACCCTTCACCCACAGCACCAGGGTCTGGCCGAGCTCGAGCTCCCAGCGTTTGAGTTCACCCCAGACGTGGCGGTAGGACAAACCCGATTCACGCGCCGCGCCCGAGATCGAACCGCTGTTGTGCACGGCCGCCAGCAGCGCGAGCAGCGGGTGGTGCAGCGGCCGGCCGGCGGCGGGAAATCCTGGGGCGGCGGGCTCGCCGGCGAGGATGTAGGTGAGTTGCACCTTATGCATGGGAGTTCATATCGCGCGAGTCGGCCATCGGCATCCAGAATGGTGCGAGTATGAAAGAAGCCGGATGAACGACCTGGCGCAGAGCATGCGCACCGCGATGGCACTGATCGTCCATGCCGATGCCGAGCTGGTCCAGACGATTGCGCTGTCGCTCGCGGTCAGCGGCTCGGCCTGTGTGTTCGCGGCCGTCTTCGGGCTGTTCGGCGGCGCCTGGCTCGCGGTGGCGCGTTTCCCCGGGCATCGGCAGCTGGTGATGCTGCTCAACACCCTGCTCGGGTTGCCGGCGGTGGTGGTGGGTCTGGCGGTCTACCTGCTGCTCTCGCGCAGCGGGCCGCTCGGCTCGTGGGGGATCCTGTTCACGCCGACCGCAATGGTGATCGCGCAGACCCTTCTGGTCGTGCCCTTGATCGCGGCGCTGTCGCGCCAGCTCGTGGGTGACAGCCTGCGCGATGGCGGCGACCAGTTGCGCTCGATGGGCGCTGCGCCGCTGGTGTGTGCGCTGCTGATGCTGGTGCACGACCGCTGGGCCGTCGTCACCGTGTTGCTCACCGGGTTCGGCCGCGCGATTGCCGAGGTCGGCGCGGTGATGATCGTCGGCGGCAACATCGCCGGCGTCACGCGCGTGATGACGACCACGATCGCGCTCGAGACCAGCAAGGGCGATCTGCCGCTGGCGATGGCGCTCGGCCTGGTGCTGCTCGCGGTGGTCGGGGTGGTCAATGTGTTGATCACCGCGGCGCAACGCGGCCAGGGCTCGGCGCTGGCGGGGGCGCGATGAGCCTGACACCGGGCGGTTCGCAGCTCAGCGCGGGCAACTTTGCGCAGGAGGGCACGGCGCGTTCGATGGAGACCGTTGCGCGTGCGCACCTCGGCGCTCCGTTGCTGCGCCTGCACGGCGCGTCGGTGCGTTTTGGGGCTGTGGCAGCGCTGCGCGCGGTTGCGCTGCAGGTGCATCGCGGCGAGTTCGTGGCGCTGGTCGGCGCCAACGGTTCGGGCAAGACGACCTTGCTGCGCCTGCTTCACGGCTTGGTGACGTTCGACGGAACGCGTGAGCTGATCGATCCGCGGGCGGTCCAGGTGATGGTGTTCCAGCGCCCCTTCGTGTTGCGCCTGTCGGTGTGGAACAACCTGCGCGTCGCGCTCTGGCTGGCGCGCGTACCGTCCGGTGAGCGTGCCGAGCGCGCCGCGCAGGCGCTGCGGCGCGTCGGCCTGAGCGAGTTGCGTGACCGCCCGGCGCGGGCACTTTCGGGCGGCGAGCAGCAGCGCCTGGCGCTGGCGCGGGCCTGGGCGGTGCGCCCCGACCTGTTGTTCCTCGACGAGCCCACCGCCAACCTCGACCCGAGCGCCAAGCGCGAGGTCGAGGACGTGCTCGCCAGCTTTGCCTCGGAGGGCATGACCTTGGTGATGAGCACGCACAACCTCGGCCAGGCCAAGCGCCTGGCCAGCCGGGTGGTCTACCTCGAGCGCGGCGAGGTCTGCGCGGACCTGCCGAGCGCGAGCTTCTTCAGCGAGGTGGCGGATCGCCACACCCATTCCTTCTTGAAAGGAGAGTTGTCATGGTCTCTGGAATGAACTGTCTGCGCATCGGGCGCCGCGGCGTCGCCACATTGCTGTTGGCCGGGCTTGCGACCGCGGCCGCAACCGCATTGGCGCAGGATCGCTTCATCGTGATGGCGTCCACCACGAGCACCCAGCAGTCGGGCTTGTTCCCGTTCCTGCTGCCGGCCTTCAAGGCGGACACCGGCATCGATGTGCGCGTGATCGCGGTGGGCACCGGCCAGGCGCTCGACATGGGCCGGCGCGGCGACGCCGATGTGCTGTTCGTTCACGACAAGGTGGCGGAGGAAAAGTTCGTCGCCGAGGGCTTCGGGCTCAAGCGCAGCGAGGTGATGTACAACGAGTTCGTGCTCATCGGCCCGAACAGCGATCCAGTGGGCGTGAAGGGTCATGACATTGTCGCGGCGCTCGGCAAGTTGGCCACGTCCAAGGCAGCGTTCATCTCGCGCGCCGACAAGAGCGGGACTCATTCGGCCGAGCTGCGCTACTGGAAGGCGGCCGGAGTCGACGGCCCCGCCGCCAGGTTCGCCGGCACGGGCCTGCAGTACAAGGAGTGTGGCTGCGGCATGGGCCCCGCGCTCAACATTGCGGCCAGTGCCGGTGCCTATGTGCTGGCGGATCGCGGCACCTGGCTGAACTTTAAGAACCGCGCCGATCTGGCCGTGCTTGTGGAGGGCGACAAGCTTTTGTTCAACCAGTACGGCGTGATCGTCATCAATCCGGCCAAGCAGCCGCACACCAAGACCGCGCTCGCGCAGGCGTTTGCCGACTGGGTCGTTTCGCCCAAGGGGCAGAGCACGATCGCGGCCTACAAGATCGGCGGCGAGCAGTTGTTCTTTCCGAACGCCAGGCCGCAGCAGTAGCCGCACCCGCGGCTGCGTGCGCGCCGACACCCGCAGCGCCGCGCCGAGAGGTGAAGCATGGGTGCGCCACGCGAGGCGGGCAGGGTGCGCCGAATCCTGCCCGCGCGATGGGGCACTGCACCGTTTCGCACTAGGGAAACCCCGTGCTGTGCGAGCGCGCCGCATGGTCGAACAATGGTCCGAGCGCCGCACCCCGGGTGTGGCTCGACAACCCTGCAAGATTCACCCGAAGGAGGCCGTCGTGAGCGTTCCCATTTCCCTGACAGTCAACGGCAAGGCGGTTGACGTGAGCGTTGATCCGCGCATGCTGCTGGTGCAGCTGATCCGCGAGGAATTGCAACTCACCGGCACGCACGTCGGCTGCGACACCGCGCAGTGCGGCGCCTGCACCGTGCACATGAACGGCCGGGCCATCAAGGCCTGCTCGATGCTGGCGGTGCAAGCGCAAGGCGCGCAGATCACGACGATCGAGGGACTGAGCCAAAACGGAACAATGCACCCGATGCAGGAGGCCTTTCGCGAGTGCCACGGCCTGCAATGCGGGTTCTGCACGCCGGGCATGGTGATGGCCAGCGTGCAACTGCTGCAGGACAACCCGAAGGCCACCGAGGCCGAGATTCGCGAAGCACTGGACGGCAACATCTGCCGCTGCACCGGCTACCAGAACATCGTCAAGTCGATCCAGTTCTGCCAGTCGGGCGCCAAGGTCGGGGCCGCCACGGCCACCGCCGCCGTCTGAGGAGCCATTGCCATGACAGACATGTCCGTTCCTCCCCTGACTAGCCCGATCGGCCAGCCGCTGCGCCGCCGCGAAGACGAGCGTTTCCTGACCGGCGCCGGCCAGTACACCGACGACGTGGTGATGGCGCGCCAGAGCCACGGCGTGTTCCTGCGCTCGCCGCATGCGCATGCGCGCATCAAGTCCATCGATCTCGACGCCGCGAAGAAGGCCCCCGGCGTGATCGATATCTTCACCGGTGCCGACCTCGCCGACGCCAAGGTCGGCGGCCTGCCGTGCGGCTGGCTCATCCACAGCACCGACGGCTCGCCGATGAAGGAGCCGGCGCACCCGGTCATGGCGCAGGGCAAGGTGCGCTATGTCGGCGAACAGGTCGCGCTGGTCGTTGCTGAAACCCAGTCGCAGGGCAAGGATGCGGCCGAGCTGATCGAGGTCGATTACGACGAGCTGCCAGCGGTGATGGACATCTCGAAGGCCGATGGCGCGCCTTCGGCGGTGCACGACGATGTGCCCAACAACGTCTGCTACGACTGGGGTCACGGCAACAAGGAGGCCGTCGACGCGGCGTTCGCGACCGCTGCGCACATCAGCCGGCTGGAATACATCAACAACCGGTTGATTCCGAACGCGATGGAGCCGCGCGCCGTCAACGCGAGCTACACGAAGCACGACGACAGCTACGTGCTGTACGTGGCGAATCAGAACCCGCACGTCGAGCGGCTCCTGATGTGCGCGTTCGTGCTGGGCTTGCCCGAATCGAAAGTGCGCGTGATCGCACCGGATGTGGGCGGCGGCTTCGGCTCGAAGATCGCGCTCTATCCGGAGGACACCGCGCTGATCTGGGCCAGCAAACGCGTCGGTCGGCCGATCAAGTGGACCGCCGAACGCAGCGAGTCGTTCCTGAGCGATACGCACGGTCGCGACCATGCCACCCAGGTCGAGCTCGCGCTGGATGCCAAGGGCATGTTCCTGGCGTTGCGCGTCAAGACCATTGCCAATCTGGGAGCCTACCTGTCGACCTTCGGCTCGGCCGTACCGACGATCCTCTACGGGACGTTGCTGGCCGGCCAGTACAAGACGCCCGCGATCTACGTCGACGTCAAGGCGGTCTTCACGAACACCGCGCCGGTCGATGCCTACCGCGGTGCGGGCAGGCCCGAAGCGACCTATGCGGTCGAGCGCATCGTCGAGCAGGCGGCGCGCGACATGAAGATGGATCCGGCTGCAATCCGGCGCCAGAACTTTGTCACCGAGTTTCCTTACGCCACGCCCGTGGGCCTGACCTACGACTCCGGTGACTACGGTGCGCACCTCGACAAGGCGCTGCAAATGGCCGACGTGGCCGGCTACCCGGCACGCAAGGCGGCATCGAAGGCCAAGGGCAGGCTGCGCGGCCTGGGCTACAGCTGCTACATCGAGGCCTGCGGCATCGCGCCGAGCAACATCGCCGGGGCCTTGGGCGCGCGCGCCGGGCTGTTCGAGGCGGGCGAGGTGCGGGTGCACCCGACCGGCACCGTGACGGTGTTCACCGGGTCGCACAGCCACGGCCAGGGCCACGAGACCACGTTCGCCCAGGTCGTGGCCGCCAAGCTCGGCATTCCGGTCGAGAACATCGAGATCGTGCACGGCGACACCGGCCGCGTGCCGTTCGGGATGGGCACCTACGGCAGCCGCTCGCTGTCGGTGGGTGGCACCGCGATCGTCAAGGCGGTCGACAAGATCATCGCCAAGGGCAAGAAGATCGCCGCCCATTTGCTGGAAGCGGCCGATACTGACATCGAATTCGAGAACGGCGAGTTCAAGGTAGCCGGTACCGACCGCAAGCTGCCGTTTGCGCAGGTGGTGGCGTCCAAGCTCGGCATCCCGGTCGAGAACGTCGAGATCGTCCACGGCGACACCGGCCGCGTGCCGTTCGGCATGGGCACCTACGGCAGCCGCTCGCTG
>JBDSBD010000222.1:0-6032 GCA_039921765.1 Burkholderiaceae bacterium | reverse complement strand
GCGTGACCTGCGAGATCAGGCCTTGCGACGACGGCGAGCCACGAAGCCCACAGCCGCCAGACCGGCCAGCATCAACGCGTAGGTTTCTGGTTCCGGAACGGGCGTGGTGACCGAGAAGTTCGAAGCTTCAAAGGCATTGGACGACTAGCTGAATGTCAGTGACTTGATCATGTCACCACCCGTGGTCGAGAACCCAATGTAGGACGCGAAGCTCTGGTTTCCGTTGAAAACGATGCTCGGGAAATCGACCGAGCCGAATGACTGCGTGCTGTTGTCCGCGAGCGTCACGGTCAACGAGTTGTAGGTATCCGGCGAACCCCACAGGAAACTCACAAACGACGTACCAGCGCCAAAGTCAACAACTGCATTCCCGCCGCCGTTGTTTGCATTGGTCGGCCCTGACGCGAGCCAAGTACCAATCGTGTTCTTCGGCGGCGTCGTGTTCATCGGAATCGCGGCGTCGGGAACCGCGTTCGCCGTGTACAGAGCACCACCGGCAACCACGCCGGAAACCGAAAGATCAATAAAGCTCGCCGGATTCTGGTTCGCGGCAACACCGCTGGTGAGAGCGGCTTGCGCACCGACCGCCGCCACTGCAAACAGGGCTGCAACTAGGGTTTTCTTCATCATTTTTGGGGACTCCCGCTGGGTTGATTCATTGAAACTGACCGAAACACCAATCTGAACCAATTCAGGTTAGCCGCTCGATCTCCCGAGGGAAACCCCTCACTCAGGGGGGATGATGCGAAGCGCAAGCCTCGATCCGAACGCCGTTGCAGCGCCGACGATCGAGGCTTTTCCGCGTCGAAGTTCACCCAGACTATCGCAAACCGCTCGGTCTTCCATTGCGACGGCATCGGTCGGACTGCGCATCAAAGCTTGCGCACCGCCGCACGCGCGATTCCACGCAGGATATCGACCTCGGTGCGGGTTAGCGCAGCGCGGTTGGCCAGCTGGCGCAACCGAGCGGTCAGTTTCTTGGGAGCGTTGGGGTCGAGAAAGCCAAGCTGGACCAAGGTCTGCTGCCAATGCAACAGCAACCCGTCGACTGATGCGGCGTCTGCCAGCCCGGCGTCAAGAGCGCGCGGCTCGACTACAAATCCACCCAACGCCTGGCGCCATTCGTAGGCCAGGATCTGCACCGCCTGGGCCAGGTTCAGCGAGCCGTAACCGACGGACGTGGGGATGCTCAGGCAGGCATGGCAACGGTACACGTCCTCGTTGCCCATGCCATGGCGTTCGCAGCCGAAGACGAAGGCCACGCGGTGCGCACTGGCGGCCAGCGGGCCGAACAGCTCGCGCGGGGCGTGGGTCGGTGGCCCGAAATCGCGCGGCGTCATCGCGGTGGCGCAGACATAAGTGATGCTGTCGAGCGCTTCAGTGAGCGTGGTCACAACGCGGCAGCGCTCCAGCACGTCGGTGGCGCCGCTGGCCATCGCGATCGCTTCGGGCCGGCGATGCACGTCCTGGAAGCGCGGTGCCACCAGCACCAGGTCACCAAACCCCATGACCTTGATCGCGCGCGCCGCCGCGCCGACGTTGCCGGCGTGGCTGGTGCCGATCAGGACGAAGCGGGTGGAGTCGGGTTCGGGCGCTGGCATGCAGTGAAGGAGCGGCGAGGCGGCAACGCCGGAATTGGTAAAATTGCGATTATCCGCGCCGGCCTCAGGCCGGCTCACGAGCGCCCGCATTCCATATCAGCAGCCATGAGCCGGCTCAGCGTCGGCGCCGCGCTCTTTTTTTCCCGCCAGATCCAGCCCGCATCGCGCCGCACGCGTTTTCGCACGGCGTACTCTTCTCTTTCCGACAGGCCACTCCATGTCCCAAGCGCTCCATCCGATGCTCAACACCGCGATCAAGGCGGCGCGCGGCGCGGGCTCCATCATCAACCGGGCATCGCTGGATCTCGACCTGATCAAGGTCAACACCAAGGCACCCAACGACTTCGTCACCGAAGTCGACCACGCGGCCGAGGCGAGCATCATCGACACTCTGCTCGGCGCCTATCCGGGCCACGGCATCCTCGCCGAGGAATCCGGGCGCAGCCGCGGAGCCAAGGACAGCGAGTACGTCTGGATCATCGATCCGCTCGACGGCACCACCAATTTCATCCACGGCTTTCCGTTCTATGCGGTCTCGATCGCGCTGGCGTACCGCGGCCAGATCCAGCAGGCCGTCGTCTACGATCCGACGCGCAACGACCTTTTCTACGCCTCCAAGGGCCGCGGCGCATTCCTGAACGACCGGCGCCTGCGTGTCTCCAAGCGCATCCGGCTCGCCGAGTGCCTGGTGGGCACCGGCTTCCAGTTCCGCAAGGGCGACAACTTCAAGCGCTACCTGCAGATGTTCGAGGCCGTGATGCAGAACTGCGCCGGTCTGCGCCGCCCCGGCGCCGCTGCGCTCGACCTGTGCTACGTGGCCGCGGGCTGCACCGACGGTTTCTTCGAGACCGGCCTGAGTCCCTGGGACGTCGCCGCCGGCTCACTCATGATCACCGAAGCCGGTGGCCTGATCGGTAACTTCACCGGCGACGCGGATTATCTTTACCAGCGCGAGGTCGTGGCCGGCAACCCCAAGGTCTACGCGCAGCTCGTCAGCTTGCTCGGCCCGTACTCGCACGTCATCGTGGCGGACGACCCGTCGACCGCCCCTGCGCCGAGTGCGCCCCTCACACCCGAAGCGGCGCTCGCGGCTGGTGTGCAGAGTGCGCCACTCCCGCCGTCAATCGCACCCTCGTCGGTCCCGGGTGGCGCGCCCGATGTCGCACCGCTGGCGGCGAAAAGGCCTGCAATTCGCATTCGAAGGGAAGACGTTGTGCGCGAGAACGCGACCGCGACGGCAACGCCACGCACCACCAAGGTCCCGCGCAAGCGCTCCTCGCCCGAGGGCGACACGTCGTCCTGAATCGAATCACGGCTGACGCCTGACGCCGGCGCCGATGGCATTTGCAATGCCGCTCGAGCTCGACTCCACGTCGTTGGGCAGCGCCAGCTGGTTGCGGATCGCGCTCGGCCACCGCCTCACGAACGGCCTGGCGGTCGGCTTCGGCCTGGGTCTGCTCTCCGCCCTGGTGTTCTGGTTGGCCGGCCCGCAAGCCGCCGCGCTGACGTCGGTGGGCATGCTGATCGTCAGCATTGGTGACCAGACTGCTCCCGCACACGGCAAGCTGCGCCAGCTCGCGCCGCTGTTGTGGCTTGCCGCGCCGATGTCGCTCGCGATGCAGCTCGCCCACCTCGCGCCGCGCTACTCGGTCGAGTTGATCGGCGCACTGGTCTGCCTCGGCGGCTTCATCGGCATGCTCGGTACCGCCTGGGGCGCGCGCGGGGCACCGCTGGGCTTTGCGCTGCTGCTGACGATGGTGTTCGCGATGTCGACGCTGCCGCCTCCACACTGGCGCGCGGCGCTCGCCCACGCAGCCTGGTTCGAGTTCGGTGCGCTGCTCTACGCCGGCTACGCGGTGTTGAGTGCCCACTGGCTCAACAATCGCTATCGAGCCCAGGCCCTGGCCGACGCGCTGGCCGAGCTGGCAATCATGCTGCGCCGCCAGGTGGATGGCCGCGCCGACATCGATGATCGGCGCCAATCGCGGCTGCCGGCGCTGCTGGACAGCCAGGTCGCGATGGCCGAGCGCCTGCAGATGGCGCGCGACATGGTGCTCGACAATCCACGCACACCAGGCCAGCAGCGCCTCGTCGGCATGCTGATCGCGGCGATCCGGCTGCGCGAGCAGGCCCTGGCCTTCGAGCTCGAACTCGACCGACGCGCGGCCCACGGCACGCCACTGTCGGCCGAGCAGGCTCGACAGCTCGAAACGGTATGGCGCAATCTGGCCGAAAGCGTCGAGCAGGTCTGCTGGTCGCTGTTCACCGCGGGTGCGGTTCGCGCCCACAGCGCCGCCCGCTTCGACACCCATCGCGACCGCACGCCGGCGCCACTTCCGCCGGAGTTGCGCGAAGCGGACGCGGCGATGACATTCGAAGTGCAACGGCTGTTGCGCCTGGCCAGCCCCGACGCAAACGCCGAACTGTTCTGGGACGCGAACGAGCCACAGCATTGGCCGCTCTTTCGCACCGGCTCACGCTGGACGCTCGCGCCGCTCAAGCGCGCGCTCAACGGCCACTCGCTGGTGCTGCGTTATGCATTGCGCGTGACGATTGCGCTCGCGGCCGGCTACACGATCGCGCAATACCTGCCGTGGAGTCCGCACGCGCACTGGATCTTGCTCACGATTGCGGTGGTGATGCGCACCAACCTCGCTCAGACGCTCGAGCGCCGCAACGCGCGCGTGCTCGGCACCCTGATCGGCTGCATTCTGGTCGGCGCGCTGCTCAGCCTGCAGCCGAGCGTGCTGCTGCAGTTCGCGCTGCTGGCCCTGGCCACCGGCGTAACCCACGGCTTCGTGCAGGTGCGCTACCTCGTGGCCGCCGCTGGCGCGACCGTGCTGGCGCTGCTGCAGGGTCACCTGCTGCACACGGCAGGTGAATTTGCGCTCCTTGAGCGGCTCGCCGACACCTTGATCGGCACCGCGATCGCATGGGCCTTCAGCTACGTGCTGCCGGCCTGGGAGCGACGCCAGCTGCCAGCGTTGCTCAAGCGACTGAGCAGCGCGCAGATCCAGCACGCCAGCATTGCGTTGATCGGCGACGATCTCGCCACCGGCAACACCGATTGGCGCCTGGCGCGGCGCGAGGTGCTCGACAGCCTGGCCGCGCTGGCGACGGCCGCGCAACGCGCACACGCCGAGCCGCGCGCGGTGCAGCCCCCGTTCGAGCTGATCGAGCGCCTGCAGCTGCGCAGCTACCGGCTGATCGCGCAACTCGGCGGTGTGCGCAGCTGGCGCGAACAGCGCCGTGGCCACGCCACAGATCACGCGGCGCCGCAGCTGGTTGCCAGCTTGACCGAGATTCGCGCCGCACTCGAGTCGCCGGCTCACGCGAACCGCTCGCGGCAAGACCGCCCGGATCGAGTGCGGGTGCTCACCGAAACCGTCTCCTTCGAGGAGTTGTCCGGTGCCCTGCACCAGCGCCTGCGTGATGCCGTCATCGAGGCGCGCGCGCTCGGCATCGACCTCGCCGCAACGCAGGCCTGGGAGATGGAGCGCCGCCGTGGCGAGCGTTGACGCGACCGTCTGTCCTTGATTCGCCGATCGCGCGGCGCCAGGGCTCGGGATGCCAAGCGAGGTTCGGTCGAGGGCATGCAGCCTCGCTCATGGTGCGTGCGGGTGCAAGCATCCC
This sequence comes from Burkholderiaceae bacterium, assembly GCA_039921765.1. Lineage (GTDB taxonomy): Bacteria > Pseudomonadota > Gammaproteobacteria > Burkholderiales > Burkholderiaceae_C > JBDSBD01. Next base: position 798 of record JBDSBD010000222.1, on the reverse strand, counting down.
GCACGTCACACCTACCGCAGAGCATCGGCGTCCGCCGGGTGTGGGCATTGGCGCTGCACCCAAAAGAGTTCGCGCCGGCTGCGCTATCGTTGCAGCGTCTGCGCTCTCGAGCTTGTTCCGCTTCGACTCGACCACGCCGCGGCCACGATCCGATTCGACCCAGGCCCAGCCCATTTTCCCTTCATCTCACGAGACCCGCATGAACGAAGAAGTCTTCACCCAGAGCATCCGAAAACTCCTGAAAACGGTGGGCGTCGGCTCGCAGCGCGAGATCGAACAGGCCGTGGCTGCCGCGGTCGCCGCCGGCAGCATCAAAGGCACCGAGTCGTTTCCGGCCGTGATGACGCTGGAGGTCGCGGGACTGAAGCTGAACATCACCTTCAACGGCGAGATCGCGTTGCAGTAAAGCGTTCCCGATCGGCTGCGGCATGTGGACCTCGGTGCCCGCTGCAGCACGCCGCGTAACATGGCGGGTTCGCAGGCGTTCGAGGCACTTTTTTGGCATCCGACAACACCGTCATCACCGAGCGGGAACTGTCGGCGCACACGCCGATGATGCAGCAGTAGAAAAGCTAGCGCTGTCAAGGCATAACGGCGCGTGCAACAACAAGCTACGCAAAAACCTACGCTGATCGCCCCGGGCGCCCCAGAATTGAAAAGCCCGCCGAAGCGGGCTTCCTGAATCGCTGCGGCTGCGCGGTCAGCAGCACACCGCCGTCGCACGGTGTCAAGCCTCGTCTTCGTGCAGCCGCCCGAGCAGCGCCAGCAGCTCCCGGTCCGAACCGGAGAACTCGGCCG
>JBDSBD010000221.1:0-4626 GCA_039921765.1 Burkholderiaceae bacterium | reverse complement strand
CGAAGCTGGGTTGCGTCACCGCGCCGCCGGGGTTGCCCGTCGCGGCGAGCGGGTGCAGTTCAAAGCCGAACCGGTAGCCACGCCCGGCCACCGTGACAACTGCTTGCGGTCCGAGCAGCTTGCGCAGGCTCGACACCTGGACGTTCAGGTTGTTGTCGCCGACCACCGTTCCCGCCCAGACGCGTTGCATCAGCTCGTGCTTGTCGACCACGCGCTCCGAGTGTTCGATCAGGCAGAGCAGCAGGTCGAACGCGCGCGCACCCAGCGCGACCGGCGCGCCATCTTCCAGCAGCTGGCGGGTGCCGGGCAGCATCTCGAATCGACCGAACCGGTAGCGCGATGGCATCGGAGAGCCCAGGAGAAGGACGAGGCGTGTCGGACGAAGCGCGCCGGCCGGCCCATGGCCGATGTCGCGGCCTGGACGATGGACGCGGACCGACCGCCTCGGTCCATTTTTTCACAACGAAACACGGGATTGAAAATCGATTGTGGGGCGGTGGTGGGCCTGGCGGCTCTCGCCGCGTCGCCCTTGTGCCTGGGACTGGCCGGCGGGGCCGCGCGGCTCGCGCCGGGTCGCCTGGCGCGGCGTCGCCGACGCTTCGAGCGGGTCGGGGAGCGGGTCGACGAAGGGGGTCGGGCAATCGGGTAGCCTGCACCCTGCCTCGGGCCGTTTGCACGGCGCCCGTGTTCCCCCGACCTTCTTGTTGAATTGCCTTCGAATGACCCACCCCGCCTGCGACCCCGACACCTCGATCACCACGCTGGACAACGGGGTGCGCGTCGTCGCGATCCGGCTGCCGCACCTCGAAAGTGCCAGCGTCAGCGTGTTCGTGCGCAGCGGCAGCCAGCACGAGAGCCGGCGCCTGAGCGGCATCAGCCATATGGTCGAGCACATGGCGTTCAAGGGCACGCACGCGCGCGACTGCCAGCGCATCAACCTCGATGCCGAGCGGCTGGGCGCCGAGGTCAATGCCCATACCGACAAGGACCACACCGCGTTTCACATGCGCGGGCTGGCCCGGCATGCCGGGCAGTTCGTGCAGATGCTCGGCGACATCGTGCGCAACGGCACGTTCCCCGAGCTCGAACTCGAACGCGAGCGCCAGGTCATCCTGCAGGAGCTGGTCGAGGACGAAGACGATCCGATGTCGACGGCCTACAAGCTGTTCGACAAGGCCTGCTTCGGCACGCATGCGCTCGGCCAGCCCGTCATCGGCACGCGCGCCAACATCGAACGTTTCACGCGCGCCGAGCTGGTGGCCTACGTGGAGCAGCAGTACACCGGGACGAACGTGGTCGTCGGCGTGGCCGGCAACATCGACCCGGCTGCGATCGTGGATCGGTCGCAGGCGGCGTTCGGGACCATGCCACCCGGCCGCGCCAACGTGGTGGCGGCGCCGGCCTGGCTCGGCGGCATCCAGACGCGCCGCCTGGCCGGTTGCCCGCAAGCCCATGTCGTGCTCGGCTACCCGATTCCTTCGCTGCAGCATGACGATCCGGCGAGCACGCTTGCCGCGGCGCTGTTCGGCGAAGGCATGAGCTCGCCGCTGATGGATGAGCTGCGCGAGCGGCGCGGTCTCGTCTACTACGCCGCCTGTTCGGCCGATGTGCTCGAGCTGTGCGGCCAGTTCGTCATCGAGGCCTCGACCGCGCCCGAGCACCTCGACGAGTTCTTCGTCGAAGTGATGCGCCTGCTCGCTGCACACACCCGCACGATCGATCCGGTGGGCCTGGAGCGGGCCCGCAACCAGATCGCGGTGCGCAGCATGCGCATCCAGGAGCGGCCATCGCGGCGGCTGGAGGCGGCGGCGCACGATCTGTTCGTGCACGGGCGGGTGCGCTCGCGCGCCGAGCTCGCGGCGCGCGTCGAGGCCGTCACGGCGCTTGACGTGCGGGCTGCGTTCGAGCACATGCTCGCGCAGCCGGCGTCGGTCGCCATCGCCGGCAAGCTGGGCAACGCGGTCAAGGACCGGGTGCTCGAGCGGATGACCCTCGCGGCGCGCTGAGTGGGTGGCGTTGCGCGGCACCGCGAGCCGGGAAGCCCCTGCGCCGGCTTCGGTGTCGGAAAGCTCGTAAAATCAGCGACGTTCGTGGGTTGCTGCCCGCGTGCCGGCGGATCGTGACCGATGGCCCGGACTGCGCTGCCTTTGAGGTTCGGCGAGTCAAGGGCTCGGCGCTCCGTCCTCCACCACTCCAACATCCGTTATCGGGCTTGAACAGCGCGTCGAATGGCGCACTGTTCAAGTCATGCATCCGTGCCACCGAGGTCACACTTGGTGGCTTCGACTTTGACACCATGGCCTTTCTCACTCCCAAACAACTCAGCTGCGGCATCGTGATCCTCAATGAGGCGCGCGAGCTGCTGCTGTGCCACGTGACCGGGCAGAGCCACTGGGATCTGCCCAAGGGCGGCATCGATGCACACGAGCGCCCGATCGACGCGGCGCTGCGCGAAACCCGCGAAGAGACCGGGCTGCGCCTGGACGCGGGCACGCTGCTCGACCTGGGCCGCATGCGCTATCTGGCAGGCAAGGACCTGCACCTGTTCGCAATCTGCATGGCGCGCATCGACGTGGCGCAGCTCAAGTGCGAGAGCTACTTCTCGCAGCGCCCGAGCGGGCGCTTGCTGCCGGAGATGGACGGCTTCGGCTGGTTCGACTTCGAGCGTGTGGCCTCGTTGTGCACGCCGAAGATGTCCGCGACCCTGGGCGGTGCGTCGGGGTTGGCGCGGCTGCTTGCGCGTCTGACCAAGCCGCGCGCGGCGGTGGTGATGGGGCAGCCCAGCTTCGCGACCTGAAGGTAGGCTTCCTTGACCTGGCTCCCGCTGCCTGCGGTGGGCCGGCGCACCCGGCGAGCGAGCCCCCCGCTCACAGGCTGTCACGCGCGTGGGCCGCGAAACGCCCGGCATTGTGCCGGCGAGGTTGCACGCCTGTGTCAGGGCGGCAGGTTGTCGAACAGGCCCGGGCTGCCGCCGAGCGGCGCGCCCTCGATCTGCAACAGCCGCAGCTTGGTGCGCACGCCACCGATCGCCGAGAAGCCGCCCGCCTTGCCGCCTGCTGCGAGCACGCGATGGCAGGGCACGACGATGGAAAACGGGTTCGCGCCGAGGGCGCGCCCGACCGCGCGCGCCAGCGCCGGGTCACCCAGGCGCTTCGCGAGCTCGCCATAGGTCAGGGTCGAGCCGGGCGGGATGGTGCGCGCGATGGCGTAGACGCGGCGCTCGAACTCGGGCACGCGCGCCATGTCGAGCGCGACGTCCTGCAGATCGAGCCGCGCGCCGTGCAGCAGGGCGAGGATGCCCGTGATGGCGCGCTGCACATCGGCCGGCGGTGCCGCTTCGTGCGCGCGAGGAAACTCGCGCCGGGCGCGCGCGCGCAGCGCCGCGGGGCCGGCCTCGGGCAGCAGCACCGCGAGCACGCCGCGCAGGCCCCACACGATGGCGCACGGCCCGACCGGCGTGTCGAAGCAGGCGAAGCCGGGCGCGTCATCGCCCGGGTGCGAAGGGTCATCCACCATGGCTGCCTACACTACCAGTTTGCGACCGGATGGGTCGCGCGCCCTCCATGTCCGAGTCACCCGTCGAGACCTTCATTGCGCTGTTCGAGCAAGCGCTGGCACAGCAGACGTTCGTCAAGCTCGTGCTCGGCAAGCCGCGCGCGGCCGCGGGCGACCGGGTGCGGGTGTCGATCCGGCCGGTGCGGCTCAAGGGCGAAGCGCGTCTGAGCTTCGTCCACACCCACCCGACGCGCGACCTGACGAAGAACCTGCATTTCGTCGAGGGCGTGCGAACGCTGCGCGAGTTGCTGCCGGCCGCCTTCGGCCACGCCCACTTGTTCACGACAGCCGGCGAGACCCAGTTGCTGGTCAGCAAGAAAGGCCGCGAGACCCTGCTGCGCGGGGCGGGCCAGCCGCCCGGAGAGCAGGCGAGGCACGCGGTCGAAGGTGGCGCACCGGCCGCAGCGTCGACAGCGGCCGCTCCAGCCCCGCCCGCCCCGTTCGCGGCACCCCTGAGCTCGGCAAGTCCGGTTCGCCCGGCTGCGCCCAGTGCCTCCGTTGGCGCGCCAGTCGCCTCGACGTTCGTCGCGCACGACCGTGCCAAGCGGCGCTTCGTCGCCCCCGACGCGCCGTTTCTCGCCGCGCTTGGCGTGATGGACGCGCAAGGCCGGCTGGTGCCGGCGATGGCGCGCAAGTGGAAGCAGATCAACCGCTTCGTCGAGGTGCTCGATCGCGCGCTGACCGACACCTCGCTGAAGGCCGCCGCACGCATCGATGTGGCGGACTTCGGCAGCGGCAAGGGCTACCTGACCTTCGCAACGCATGAGCACCTGAGCCGCTCGCTCGGTCTGCCGGTGCAGGTGCGCGGCGTCGAGTTGCGCGAGGACATGGTGGCGCTGTGCAATGGCGCAGTGCAGCGGCTCGGCTTGAGCGGCCTGCGCTTCGAGCAGGGCGACGTGCGTGAGGCCGCGCCGCAGCCGATCGACATCATGATCGCGCTGCACGCCTGCGACACCGCCACCGACCATGCGATCCACCTGGGGGTGCGCGCGGGCGCCGCCATCATCATGTGCTCGCCGTGCTGCCACAAGGAGTTGCGCCCGCAGCTGCTCAGCCCGCACCCGCTTCGGC
>JBDSBD010000220.1:0-7305 GCA_039921765.1 Burkholderiaceae bacterium | reverse complement strand
CTCCCGAAATTCACGCTGACTGAGCCGGGGCGCACCAAGCTGGCGCGTCCCTGTCTCGTCAGGCTATCACGCCGCGCCCCTGCAGCGCTCGCGGAAACGGCGCCCGCACGGGCGTCGCGCACACACTCTGGCCACCCGTCACTGCCCGCCGCCCGCCGCCGACGCCCTGGCGTGATGGCGCGGTAGCGCCTGGCCTGCCGGGTCGAAAAGATGGCAGCGCTCGCCACGCATCCACAGGCGAAGCGGGTCGCCAGGGCGGGTGGGCGCCACCGGTTCGGTCAGTTTCGCGCAGAGGCTGCGAGCCTGCGCCCATTGCACATGCACGAGGTGGGCGTCCCCCAGCGCCTCGACAAGCTCCAGCGTGCAATCAAGCGCCACGGCTGCCGGGCCCGGCGCGCTCGGGGTCAGGTGTTCGGGCCGGATGCCCACGGTCACGGCCGCGCCGACAGGCATGTGGTCGCCGGCCTCGACCGGCACCCAAAGGCTCACGCCCGGGGCCAGCAGCACCTGGACGCCCCGGGCACCGACCGCCTCGACCTGCGCCGGCAGGAAGTTCATCCGCACCGAGCCGATGAAGCCGGCGACGAACAGGTTGGCGGGCTGCTCGTAGAGTTCGTCGGGTGCGCCGACCTGCTCGATGCGTCCGGCATTGAGCACGACGATGAGCTCGGCCAGCGTCATCGCTTCAACCTGATCGTGGGTCACGTAGACCATCGTCGTGCCCATCGCGCGGTGCAGCTTGGCCAGCTCGACCCGCATCTGCACGCGCAGCGTGGCGTCGAGGTTGGACAAGGGCTCGTCGAACAGGAACACCTGCGGCTCGCGCACGATGGCCCGTCCGATTGCGACGCGCTGGCGCTGGCCACCGGAGAGCTGGCGTGGCAATCGATCGAGCAGCGGGTCGAGTTCGAGCTTTTGCGCGACCGCGCGAACGCGCCGGTCCAGCTCGCTCTTGCCCAGGCGCGTGCGGTGCAGGCCGAAGGCGATGTTGCGGTACACGGTCATGTGCGGGTACAGCGCATACGACTGGAACACCATCGCGATGCCGCGATCCTTGGGTGGCAGCTCGGTGACGTCGCGCCCGCCGATGCGGATCTCGCCGTCGCTCACCTCTTCGAGCCCGGCCAGCAAGCGCAGCAGGGTGGACTTGCCGGAGCCCGAGGGGCCGACAAAGACGACGAACTCGCCATCGCGGATCTGCAGATCGACACCATCGATGACGCAGGTTTCGCCAAAGCGCTTGACGATCCCGCGCAGCTCTACATCGGCCATGAAGACAGTCCCTCCGTTTCAGTGTGAGTGCGGTCGGCGCGGGCGGTGCAGGGCACGCTCAACCCTTCACCGCACCAGCCGACAGGCCGCTGACGATCTTGCGCTGGAACACGAGGATGAGTACCACCACCGGCACCGTGACGATCACCGAGGCCGCCATGATCTGCCCCCACGGCAGCTCCTGGGCACTGGCGCCGCTGAGCAAGGCGATGGCCACCGGCACCGTGCGCGTCTGGGGCGACAACGTGAACGTCAGCGCGAACAGGAACTCGTTCCACGCGACCACGAACGCGAGCAGCCCGGTGCTCACCAGCGCCGGCCACATCAGCGGCATGAAGATGCGCCAGACCAGCGTCAGGGTGCTCGCGCCATCGACCCGCGCCGCCTCCTCGATCTCCTTGGGCAGCTCGCGCATGAACGTCGTCAGGATCCAGATGGTGAACGGCAGGGTCAGCATCAGGTTGGCCAGCATCAGCCCGGGCAGGCTGTCGTAGAGTCCGAGGCCGCGCACGAGCTCGAACATGCCCGACAGCACCGCGACCTGCGGGAACATCGACACCATCAGGATCACCACCAGCAGGCTCGAGCGACCGCGAAAACGGATGCGTCCGAGCGCGAAGGCGGCCTGCACCGCGAGCACGAGCGAGACCGCCACCACCACGACGCCGACGCCGATCGAGTTGAGGATGTTGCGTGCAAAGGGCTGGTGGCGAAACACATCGGCGTAGTTGGACAGCTCCAGATCGCCACCCCACAGCCCCGGAGTGAACAGGTGCGCGCCGCTGCGCAGGGAGGTCGAGACCGCGTACCACAGCGGAAACAGCGCGAACACAAGCAATGCGCCGAGCGCACCGACCAAGGCCGCCCGCGCCAGCCAGCGTTGGGTGCGCCGCCAGAGCCTCATCGCCCGGCCTCTTCGCCGAGCCGGACCCGGCCGAGCATGAGGGTCGCCATGGTCACGCCGGCGATCACGAGAAACAGCAGCGTGGCGGCAGCCGAGCCGTAGCCGACGTCCTGGAAGTCGACCAGCTGCTGGCGCGCATACACCGACATCGACATGGTGCCGCGCGCGTTGGCGGTCAGCACGTAGATGAGGTCGAAGATGCGCAGCGCGTCGAGGGCCCGGAAAATGACCGCCACGATGAGCGCCGGCCACAGCAGCGGCAGGGTCACCGAGAAGAAGACGCGCACCGGATGCACGCCATCGACGCGCGCCGCCTCGTAGCAATCACCGGGCAGCATCTGCAAGGCCGCCAGGATCAGCAGGGTCATGAAGGGGGTGGTCTTCCAGACGTCGACCATCACGACTGCCCACAGCGCCGTGTCCGGATTGGCGGTCCAGGCCACCGGGGCATCGATCACGCCCAGCGCCAGCAACAGGTGGTTGAGGATGCCGAACTGGTCGTTCAGCATCCAGCTCCACAGGCGTGCCGTCACGATCGTCGGGATCGCCCACGGCACGAGCACGGCCGCGCGGACCCAGCCGCGCCCCGGAAAGCGCTGATTGAGCAGCAGCGCAATGGCCAGGCCGAGCACGGTTTCGCAGGCGACCGACACGCCGGTGAACCACAAGGTCACGCGCACCGCATTCCACCAGTCGGGATCGGCGAGCACGCCGTACCACTGGTCGTCGTCGTAGGTCAGGTAGTTCTCGAATCCGACGAAGCGCCATTGCGCCAGCGCGTCGAGCCGGGCATCGGTGAGGCTGAACCAGAGCGTGCGCAGCAACGGCCAGCCCGCCACCAGCGCGAGCACGCACAGCGTGGGCGCCAGCAGCAGCCAGGCGCTGCGAGTGCGCGCGCGCGTCAGGCCCATCGCGAACGCTGGGTGGCGCGCGCGCTCAGCGCCATCCGCGCCGGCTCATGCGCTTGAGCTCGGCCCCCAGGGTTTTCAAGGCCTCCTCGGGGGTGCTGCGGCCGCTGAGCGCGGCATGAACGGAGTTCGCCACGGCCACCGAGACGCGGTTGTACTGTCCCTTGGTGACGCGCGAGGGGCGGGCCACCGCGCTCGAGACCGAGTCCTCGAGCCGGGCGATGAAGGGCTGCGCGCGCACGATGTCGGGGTCGCGGTACAGCGCGCGTCGGGTCGGGTTGTAGCCGCCCTCGATCGCGCGGCGCTTTTGCTGCTCGGCGCTGGTCATGAACATGACCAGATCGGCGGCCAGTTCGGGATGGCGCGAGTAGCGGGACACCGCCAGCTGCCAGCCGCCGAGGGCGCTGCGGGAGGGCTGGTCGGCGCCGCCGCCCGGCAGTGCGACCACGCCGACCTTGCCGCGCACCGGGCTGTCCGCGCTGTTGAGCAAGGTCCACGCATACGGCCAGTTGCGCATGAAGACGGCCTGCCCGGCCTGGAACACGCCGCGCGCCTGCTCTTCGGCATAGTTGAGCACGCCCTTGGGTGCGATGGTGCCGATCCAGCCGGCTGCGGTCTGCAGCGCTTGCAAGGCGTTCGGGTTGGGGACCGCGACGCGCCCCTGATCATCGACGAAACTGCCGCCGCCGTACGAGGCCACCCACTCCAGCGCGTTGCAGGTCAGTCCTTCGTAGGTCTTGGCCTGGAACACGTAGCCCCACATCTTGTCGTTGCCGGCGGCCCGCTCGGCGGCCTGGATGGCGGCCGCGGTCTGCGTCAGCTCCGCCCACGTCGTGGGGACCGCCAGGCCGTGGCGCTCGAGCAGATCCTTGCGGTAATACAGCAGGCCGACATCGACATACAGCGGCATCGCCACGAGCTTGCCGTCCACGGTGTTGTTGTCGACGATGGACTTGAAATGGGCGTCCTCCGCGCCCTTGCTGTAGGGGCGCAGGTCGATGAGGTGGTTGGCCAGCAGGCCGGGCCAGATCACGTCGATCTGGTAGACGTCCACATCCTGCGCGCCGGCGGCCAGCCACTGCTGATACAGCGCCAGCCGCTCGGTCGACGAGTTGGGCGTGGCCACCACGCGGACTTCGTTGCCGGTCTTGGACGCCCAAGCCTCGGCGCTGGCTTCGCACAGACGCAACTCCATCCCGACGGCGCCGCACGACACCGTGATCTGCTCGGCCTGGGCCGTCATGCCCGCGAACAGAACGGCCGGCAAGAGGAAGGCGCCGAGGTAGCGCCGCGGAAAGTGCAACTTCATCCTGGTGGGTCCCTGTCTGTGTTGATGGTGCTCGGACGGACCGCCCGGCGGGCGCGCCCGTCGCCGATGATGCACGGACACCGGAGCGCCGACGGTCGGCAACCCGCACGGCCTGCGTGAGGCGCGCAACATACACGCTACGACCACGGGGCGGCCACCGTGACGGCCATTCCGGTACAGCAGGCAAGGCAAATATTTGGGGGAATACTTCGATTCCTGTATATTTGAGCCCGCCAACAACACCCGGCGTCGATTCCGGTTGCGTGCTGCAACCGTCGGTTTCGACGCACAACGATGATCCGGGCATGCACTTTCGGTGCACGTCTGTCCTGAAATCTCCCTCGCATTCGCAACCAACCGCTCTGTAGTGGTCGCGATTGACGGGCACCGCGCTTCGCGGCCCGGCGAGGAACATGGTGGGGTGCCGCGCTGCGCGCGGTCGCTAGCCTTCAACACCCGCCAGATACCGACGCCTTGCGGTCGGGCCAGCGCTCGATCGCTGAGCTGACCCGGTGGCGCCATGCCGATGCGTGTACCGACCCGTCCGCGGCAGGCCCACGCATCACTCCGCGGCCCGTACCGGGCCGTGCCATTTCCGACCCAACTTTCAAGGAGCGCTCCAGCCGATGACCCACGGCCCGTCCATCCCTTCCCGAACCGAAGCCGACAACGATCTGAAAGGCGCAGCGCCGCCGAGCGCGCCCGTCGCAAGACAGCCTGGCACGCTCGCGGGGGGGACGCGCGGCGACCGCTCCCGGCTGGTGCTTGCCACCGATCTGGACGGCACCTTTCTCGGCGGCGATCCCGAACAGCGCCGCAGCCTCTACGAGTGGATCGAGAAGCGGCGCCAGCTCGTGACGCTGATCTTTGTCACCGGGCGCGATCTGCCCTTCATCCGCGCGTTGATCGCGGGCGGCAGCGTGCCGCGCCCCGACTACGTCATCGGCGACGTCGGCACCACGATTGCGGGTGGACCAGGCATCGAACCGCTGGGCGCGCTCGAGACGACGGTTGCGCAGTTGTGGGGGGATGCGGGCGCCCGGGTGGACGCGCTCCTCGAAGGCGAGCCCGGATTGCGGTTGCAGGACACGCCGTTTCGCTATCGCCGAAGCTACTTCTACGACCCCGATCTGCTGGTGCGCTCGACGCTCGAGAAGATCGAAGCGGCCGGGTTCGACTGGCTGCTGTCGGCCGACACCTATCTCGACGTCCTGCCGCGAGGCGTGTCCAAGGGGCCGACGCTGCTCAAGCTGGTCGGCCACCTCGAGCTGCCGCACAGCCACGTCATGACCGCCGGCGACACGCTCAACGACCTGTCGTTGTTCGAGACCGGGCTGACCGGCGTGGCGGTCGGCAACTCGGAAACGTCGCTGAAGGTGCGCGTGGCGGGCATGCCCAATGTCTACCTGAGTGCGCTGCCGGGTGCCGCGGGCATTCTGGACGCGGTGCGCCATTTCGAATTTCTTTGAAGCCAAGGAGGATATCCATGGAAAAGTCCGAACTCGTCATCGTCTACCACCGCCAACCTTACGAGGAAGTCGTGGAAGACGGCAAGACGGTCCTGCGCGAGCACGCCAGCCCGAACGGCATCGTGCCGACACTCAAGAGCTTCTTCGGCTATGCAGACCGCTGCGCGTGGGTGGCCTGGAAGCAGATCGACCCGCGCCGCGCGCGCGGCTTCGAGCCCGTGGTGCACATCAACGATTCGTACGGCAGCTACGTGGTCTCGCGGCTGGGACTGACCGCGCACCAGGTCAAGAGCTTCTATCACGTCACCTCGAAGGAAGCGCTGTGGCCGATCCTGCATTCGTTTCCTGAACGCTACGACTACGACCCGGTCGACTGGGACACCTTCCGCGAAGTCAACGAGTTGTTCGCCAAGGCCGCGGCGGAACAGGCCGCCGAGGGCGCCGTGGTCTGGGTGCACGATTACAACCTGTGGCTGGTGCCCAAGTACCTGAAGCAGATCCGCCCCGACGTGAAGATCGCGTTCTTCCATCACACGCCGTTTCCGGCGCCCAACATCTTCAACATCCTGCCGTGGCGCGACGAGATCATCGAGTCGCTGCTGGACTGCGACCTGGTGGGGTTTCACGTCCCGCGTTACGCCGCGAGCTTTGTGCAGGTCGCGCGCAGCCTGAAGGAGGTCACGATCACCGAGGAGGTCGCGGTCGAGCCCGGTCTGTCGCCCCACGGGCTGGCCCTGTCCGAACCGACGGTCCCGGTGCGCATCGCCTACCGCGGCCGACAGATCCTGGTCGATGCCTTCCCGGTGGGAACCAACACCGACTACATCGAAGAGGTCGTCGAGCGGCCCGCGACGCGCGAACTCGAGGCGCGCATCCACGAGCAACTGGGTTGGCGGCGCTTCATCCTCTCAGTCGGGCGTGCCGACTACACCAAGGGCAACCGCGACATGCTGCTCGCCTACGAGCGGCTGCTCGAGCGTCGCCCCGAACTGCACGAGAAGGTCCAGTTGCTCGTCACCTCGGTGTCGGCCAACAAGGGCATGGCGGTGTATCGGGCGGTCCAGCGCGAGATCGAGCAGCTGGCCGGCCAGATCAACGGCCGCTTTTCCAAGTTGGGCTGGGAGCCCTTGCTGCTGTTCACCAACGCGATTCCGTTCGAGGAACTCATTGCCTACTATCGCTGTGCCGATGTGTGCTGGGTCACCCCGCTGCGTGACGGGCTCAATCTGGTGGCCAAGGAATACGTCGCGTCGCGCCGGGGCATGGGCGGCTCGCTCGTGCTGTCCGAGTTCACCGGCGCGTCGGTCGAGTTGAAGGATGCGGTGCTGACCAACCCGTATTCAACGCGCAACATGGACGCCGCGATCGACAAGGCGCTCGACATGCCGGTCGAAGAGCAGCGCACGCGCATGCAGGCCATGTGGAAGAACATCAACCACTACG
>JBDSBD010000219.1:0-15181 GCA_039921765.1 Burkholderiaceae bacterium | reverse complement strand
AAGCACCTTAGAGAAACCGATCCGGAAATCGCGGCCTGCATCGATAGAGAGCTCAAGCGTCAGCGCGAGGGCCTCGAGCTCATTCCCAGTGAGAACACCGTCTCTCAAGCCGTGATGGAAGCCCAAGGCACCGTGCTTACCAATAAGTACGCCGAAGGCTACCCGGGGAAACGCTATTACGGCGGCTGCGAGTTCGTCGACATCGTCGAGCAACTCGCGATCGACCGCATCAAGCAGCTCTACAGCGCGGCCTACGCCAACGTACAGGCCAACTCCGGCTCGCAGGCCAACCAGTCGGTATTTTTCGCGCTGCTGCAGCCCGGCGACACCGTCATGGGCATGAGCCTGGCCGAGGGCGGGCACCTGACGCACGGCATGGCCCTGAACATGAGTGGCAAGTGGTTCAAGGTCGTCAGCTACGGCCTGACCGCAGCCGAGGAAATCGACTACGACGCGATGGAGCGCCTGGCCCATGAGCACAAGCCCAAGCTGATCATCGCCGGCGCGTCGGCCTACAGCCTGCGCATCGACTTCGCGCGCTTCGCCAAGGTCGCGAAAGACATCGGCGCCCATTTCATGGTAGACATGGCGCACTACGCGGGGCTGATCGCCGCAGGCATCTACCCGAACCCGGTCCCGCATGCCGACATCGTGACCTCCACCACGCACAAGAGCCTGCGCGGTCCGCGCGGCGGCCTGGTGCTGATGAATGACGAGGCGATCGCGAAGAAGATCAACAGCGCGATCTTTCCGGGCATCCAGGGCGGACCGCTGATGCACGTGATCGCGGCGAAGGCGGTGGCGTTCAAGGAAGCGCTCGCGCCCGAGTTCAAGACCTATCAACAGCAGGTTGCGAAGAACGCGGTGGTGATGGCCGAAACCCTCATCGGGCGCGGCCTGCGCATCGTCAGCGGGCGCACCGAAAGCCACGTGATGCTGGTCGATCTGCGCCCGAAGGGACTCACCGGCAAGGAGGCCGAGAAGGTGCTGGGCGACGCCCACATGACCTGCAACAAGAACGGCATCCCGAACGATCCGCAAAAGCCGATGATCACGAGCGGCATTCGCCTGGGCACGCCGGCGATGACGACGCGCGGCTTCAAGGAAGAGCAGGCAGAGCTCACCGCAAACCTGATTGCCGACGTGCTCGATCGGCCGCACGACGACGCGAACACCGCGGCGGTGCGCGAGAAGGTTGCGGCGCTGACGCGCGACTTCCCCGTCTATCGCTGATCCCGGTCGAAACCGTTCTGCACCGCTTCGCCGCAGCAGCGCTGGGTTGACGGAGTTGGCGCGGAGTGTCATGAGTGCCCGACTTGCCTTCACTCCGCGCCGACCCGCCTCACTTCACTCATCCGCAGTGAACCGGCCCGATTGAACCCATGCGTTGCCCGTTCTGCAGCCACGAAGAAACCCAGGTCGTCGAGACCCGCGACTCCGACGAAGGCGACGTGGTGCGCCGTCGGCGGCGGTGCCAGAGTTGCGAAAAGCGCTTCACGACCTACGAGCGCGCCGAGATCGCCCTGCCCTCGGTCGTCAAGAAAGACGGCACGCGCGCCGAGTTCGACATCGGCAAGCTGCACGCCTCGATGCAGCTGGCGCTGCGCAAGCGCCCGGTCAGCGTCGAGCAGATCGACGCCGCGCTCGAGCGCATCCAGGACAAGCTGCTCAACAGCGGCGCAAAAGAGGTGCCTTCGACACGCCTGGGCGAGCTGGTGATGCGCGAGTTGAAGCGCATTGACAAGGTCGCCTACGTGCGCTTTGCCTCGGTCTACCGCAGCTTCGAGGACGTCGACGAATTCCGGCAGTTGATCCGGGACATCTGAGCCGCTGCAGGGCTGCGCCTGTGCAAAGGCCCCGCGCAGGTCGCCGGGCCCGACCCGCTGGATCTCGGCCGGTCCTTCGAGACGCTCAGAGCTGGCCTTCCGGCGCCATTCGCGCGCTCGGCCTTGCGCTCGTACCGAGCACCTTCGCGGATTCCTTTCTGGCGCGTGAGCGCGCGCCGCGCGTGTGATGCGACAAGCCCGTCCGAAAGAGGGTGGGCGCGTTACACCCGCGTGAGGGACGACCGTTTCCCACCTCGTGGGGACGCGCCGCGGCGGCGCCGTTCCTAAAGTCTGCGCATCGGCATCCACATCGGGAGAGCACAGATGCAAACACTGCAGAACACGCACCGCCCGCTCCAGCGCACCGGCGGTGGGCAGCGCGGCGTGACGCTGATCGAGACCTGCATGGTGGTCGCCGTCGTCGCGATCCTTGCCAGCACCACGGCACCCCGGTGGCAAGACCTGATCGATACGCGCCGGCTCGAAGGGTCGGCCAGCCAGCTCGCGACCGACATCCAGTTCAGCCGCAGCGTCGCGGTGGCACGCAACCAGCGTGTGCGCCTGAGCCTGCAGACCTACGCCGACGGCAGTTGCTACGTGGTCCACACCGGCAACACGGGCGACTGCGTCTGCCATGGCATCGGCCCGGCCCAGTGCGGCGCCGGCGCCCGCGAGATCAAGACGGTCACGCTGCCCTTCTCGAACCACGTCGTGCTGCAGTCGAACGTGGCGTCGGTGCTCTTCGATCCGAACTTCGGCACCACCTCGCCGACCGCCACTCTGGGCCTGCTCGGCACCCGCGGGCGCATCGTGCACCACGTCGTCAACGTGATGGGGCGGGTGCGTTCCTGCGCGGCCCAGGGTGCGGTGCCGGGCTACCGCAGTTGCTGAACCGGAGCGTCCCCCATGCAGACGTTGACAACCTCGCGGCGCACGGCGCACGGCTTCACCTTGATCGAGATGCTCGTGGCCCTCGCGATGGCCGCTGCGCTCTCCAGCATCGCCTACCCGTCGTTCGAGAGCCAGTTGCGCAGGGCGTACCGCTCCGACGGGTTGGTCGCGCTGATGCACGCGCAGCTCGCCCAGGAACGTTGGCGCGCCAACAGCGCGAGCTACGGCAGCCTGATGCAGGCCGGCGTGCCAGTCGTCTCGACCGCAGGCCACTACCAGCTCGACCTGTTGGCCGCCGATGCCGACGGCTATGAGCTGCTCGCCACCGCCACCGGGTCGCAGGCGCGCGACTCGAACTGCCGCTACCTGCGCTTGCGCGTCATCGGCGCGAACGTGCTCTACGCCTCCGGACCGAGCATCGCGGCGTCGAATCCGGCCACGCTCAATCGCGGCTGCTGGAGCCTGTGATGACGCGCCGCACCCAACACGGCCTGTCGCTGGTCGAACTGCTGATCGCGGTTGTCATTTCGCTCTTCATCGCCGCGGCTGGCTCTACATTGCTGGCGAGCAGCCTGCGCGCAAACCGCGTGCTCTTGCTCGAGGCCCGGCTGATGCAGGACCTCCGCACCAGCGCCGATCTCATCTCGCGCAACCTGCGCCGCGCCGGCTACTGGGGCGCGTCCAGCGCAGGCATCTGGACGCGCGGCACGTCCGGCGTGACCACCAACCCCTACACCGCACTCTCACCCGCCCCCGCGGCGTCGGACGCGGCGCAGTTCCACTATTCACGCGATGCAACCGAGAACAACGCGATCGACGGCAACGAGCAGTTCGGCGTGCGCCTGCGCAATCACGTGCTCCAGATGCAGCTCGGTGCCGGCAACTGGCAAGCGCTCACCGACGCCAACACGCTCGAGGTGACCGCGTTCAGCATCACACCCACGCTGCAGGACATCTCGTTGCAGGACGCTTGCGACAAACCCTGTCCCGCCGCCCAACCGACCTGCGGACCGCACCTGCAGGTGCGCAGCTTGGCACTCGTGATCAGCGCGCGCGCCACCGCCGACGCCCACGTCACACGCAGCCTGCGCAGCAGCATCCGGGTGCGCAACGACAGTTTCACCGGCATCTGCCCGGCCTGAGGTGCCTCTGCGATGAACCACGACATCCCTCCCCTGGCATGCGATCGAGCAGCGCCCAGACGCCCGCGCACCGACGGCGCCGGCACCCTGTGCTCCGCAATGCGGCTCATGCCGCCCTCGACCGAACGCGCCTCAGGCGCAACCCGGCAACACGGCGCCGCGGCGCTGCTGGTCACGCTGCTGCTGTTCGTCGCGATGGCGTTGGGTGCGCTGTTCGTCAACCGCAATCTGCTGTTCGAGCAACGTGCGGCCACCCACCAGTACCGCTCCACGCAGGCCTTCGAGGCCGCAGAAGCCGGCATCGAGTGGGCACTGGCTCAACTCAACAACAACGAGCGCATCGGGCCCGATTGCCGGCCGGTGAATGACCCGACAGCGACGTCGTTTCGCGGGCGTTACCTGGCCTTCGATCGCACCGATGCAAGCTTCTCTCCGCACACCTGGATCCACAACGGCGCCCCGACCGCGCTGCAGCCGAGCTGCGTGCGATCGGCCACCGGTTGGGCTTGCAGTTGCCCGACGCAAGGCTTGCCCGCCCTGTCCGCAGCGCCGATCTTGGGCCCGGCGCCGGCCTTCACGCTGCAGTTCCTGCCCGGCGACAAGCCCGGCACCGTGCGCGTGGCCTCGATCGGCTGCACCAGCCTGGCCGGCGAATGCGTGCCGGGCGCGACCGCCTCGACAGACGCCAGCGCGCACATCGAGGTCGGGTTCGGCCTGCTCGCCGCGTTGCGCACGGCCCCTGCCGCCACGCTCACGGTTCGTGGCAACGTGGATGCCGGCACCGCGGCGCTGGGCGCCCACAACCCCGATCCTGAATCCGGCCTGGCGATCCACGCCGGCGGCGCCGTCCTGGCTGCGCAGGTCCGATTGAGTGGCCCGGCCGGATCACCACTCGCGGGCACCCTGATCGGCAACGACACGGCACTCGCGCAATCGAGTCCGGCCCGCTTCTTCGCGTCCCATTTCGGACTCGACAAGGCAGCGTGGAAGAACCAGTCCACCGTCACTCGCCTCCAGTGCCCGAGCGACTGCGGCGCCGCGCTCACGCAGGCGATCGACGCCGCCGGCGCCAACCCGATGATCTGGATCGACGGTGACCTGCCGCTCGCCGGCCCGCTGATCCTGGGCACGGCCCAGCAGCCGGTCCTGATCATCGTCGATGGCGTGGCTCGCATCGACGGCGCGCTGGCAATGCACGGCGTGCTCCACGCCAGCGACCTGTTCTGGAACAACGCCGGCTCGGGTGCGGTGGTTCGTGGCGCGCTGCTCTCCGAAGGCGGCTACCAGGGCAGTGCCGCGGCTGACCTGTTCTACGACACCGCGGTGCTCGCCACCTTGAAGGGAAACACCGGCAGCTTTGCCCGCATCAACGGCAGCTGGCGAGACTTCTGAGCCGTCGTCCTTCGTCCTGAATGTCAGGCGCGGCCACTTTGCCAAGGCTTGCGGGTTTCGACCGCGGAGGCACGCGTGGTCGGGAACTTGCCCAGGTCGGCCGCTCGCGCAATCTCGAACGACCCAGCCGCGGGTCACGCATCGAATCGACAGGAGGGAGCCACCATGAACCCGATCCCCGCCCACGCCCGCCACCAGCGCGGCACCACGCTGGTCGAGGCACTGATCGCCTTCCTCGTGCTGTCGCTCGGCATGCTCGCGGTGGCGCGCGTGCAGGCCCAGTTCCGCATCGAGGCCGACATTGCTCGGCAGCGCTCCGAGGCGGTGCGCCTGGCCCAGGAAGACATCGAGACGCTGCGGGCGTTCTCGGTGCTTGCGGCGGCAAGCGGCGCACACGCCTGGGCCGACATCGCCAGCGCCAGCAGCGTGGTCGACTCCAGTTCAGGCTACGCGAGCAACACGCGCTACACGGTCGCACGCGATATCGACGCCGTCACGCTGCCAAACGCGAAGACACTGCGCGTCGCGGTGCACTGGGCCGACCGCGGCGGCGCCGCGCAGCAGGTCGTGCTGAACTCCATCATCTCGGGCAGCGACCCGGCGCTCGCCGGTGCGCTCGCCATCGCGCCCGGCGACCCGGTCGCAGCGTTCGGTCGCTCGCCGCGCATTCCGCGGGCCGCCAAGGATCTCGGCGACGGCCGCAGCGCACTCAAACCCGTAAGTGCCGGCACGGCCGCGCTGGTCTTCGACAATCGCTCCGGCCTGGTGATCGGGCGCTGCACGGGCGTCAATGCGGCAACGCCGACCGACGCGCTGACGCCGGTCGACCTGATGACCTGCGACGCCCATGTCGGCCTCCTGCTCCGCGGCACGGTGCGCTTTTCGTCCAACTCGCCACCCGACCCGGCCCAGGCACGCGACGCACCGCTGGCGCACGACATCGCGCTCGGCCTCACCGGTGGCCCCTACCCAGCGGCGCCCTCCTGCGCAAGCGAGGCGCTGAAAACGGTGTCATTCACACGCGCCGGCAGCCTGCACGTCGAAGCGGTACCGATCGCTGCCACGCCCGCGTCGATCGGGCTGGCCACCTGGTCGGACACCGGGGACCGCTTCGTCGCCTACCACTGCGTCGTGATTCCGCCGGCGAGCGGCCGTTGGTCGGGCCGATCGCTCGTCGCACCCATCGGCTGGACGATCGGCCTGCAGCCGGGCGCGCGGCGCGTCTGCCGCTACAGTGCCGATCTGGACGCGAGTGGTGCGAGTGATGCGAACCTCGAGCATCCGGCGCACTATTCGGACGTGGAGACCGCGCTGCCACACCAGAACTTTCTCGTCGTCGACGGCCTCGAGAATTGTCCGGTCGGCGCGGCCATCCAGGTGACCGGCACGCCCGCCGATGTCTTTGCCGACCTGAGCACGAGCCCGCACCAACCTTGAACCGCGCCACCGCTTCACTGCCATGACCGACCCGACGCCGATGCACGAAGCGCTTGCGCTGGCCCATGAATCCATCGCGCTGAGCGAGCCGAACCCGCGTGTGGGCTGCGTCATCACTGCCGCGGATGGCCGCGTGATCGGCCGTGGCCACACCCAGGAGGCCGGCGGCGCGCACGCCGAGGTGATGGCGCTGCGCGACGTCCGGGCGCGCGGCGAGTCGGCGCGCGGCGCAACCGTCCACGTGACCCTCGAACCCTGCTCGCACCAGGGCCGCACGCCACCGTGCTGCGATGCGTTGATCGAGGCCGGAGTCGGCCGGGTCGTGATGGCCTTGCAGGATCCGAACCCCCAGGTGGCCGGCCAGGGCGCGCAGCGGTTGCGCGCGGCCGGCATCAAGGTGGACATGACGGACAACGTGGCGCTGGCCGATGCGGCGCGCGAGCTCAACATCGGCTTTTTCTCGCGCATGCTGCGCGGCCGGCCCTGGCTGCGATTGAAGGCGGCGGTCTCGCTCGACGGGCGCAGCGCGCTGAACAACGGCGCGAGCCAATGGATCACCGGCGAAGCGGCGCGCGCCGACGGCCACGCCTTTCGCAAGCGCGCCGGCGCGCTGCTGACTGGCGTCGGCACCGTGCTCGACGACAACCCGCGCCTGGACGTGCGGATGGTGGCGACACCACGCCAGCCCGTGCGCGTGATCGTCGACTCACGGCTCGAGACGCCCGCGGACGCCCGCATCCTCCAGCCGCCCGGCAAGGTGCTCGTGTACGCGGCACGGCCCGACGAGCGGCGTCGCGCGGCACTGGTCGAGCGAGGTGTGGAGATCGCCCTCGCGCCGGGCCCGAACGGCAAGGTGGATCTGGCGGCGATGCTGGCCGACCTGGCCCGGCGCGGCGTCAACGAGCTGCATGTCGAGGCCGGTCACAAACTCAATGGCTCGTTCGTGCGCGAAGGTCTCGTCGATGAGTTCCTGATCTACATCGCGCCCAAGCTGCTGGGAATCGGCCGCGAGCTCGCCGCCTTCGGCCCGCTGGACCGGCTCGAGGCCGCACCCCTGCTGCAGTTCCAGAGCGTCACGCCGATGGGCGGCGACCTGCGCATCCTGGCGCGGCCGCTGCAGCCGCCGGCCTCGATGCGCTGACGCGACACACCGCCTGGCGCGGGCCTCGCACAGAGGCACAACGGCGTGGCCACGCTGCCACCCGGAAACGCCGGGCACGGCTGCGACAATCGCGGCATGTTCACCGGCATCATCACCGGCCTCGGCCACATCAGGGAAGCCCGCGCGCTGGGGCTGGGCGCAGACCACGGCCTGCAACTCCTGATCGAGGCCCCGCCGGGCTATCTCGACGACGTCCAGCCCGGCGACAGCATCGCGCTGAACGGCGCGTGCATGACGGCGACCGCGATCGACGCCGCAACCCATCGCTTCAAGGTGGACATCTCGGCCGAGAGCCTGGCGCGAACCGCCGGCCTGGGACAGCCCGGCCCCGTCAACCTCGAGAAGGCGCTGCGCGCCAACGACCGGCTCGGCGGCCACCTGGTCAGCGGCCACGTCGACGGCATCGGTACGGTGAGCCACGTCGGCGCGGTCGGCGAATCGACCGAGCTGCGCGTGCGCGCGCCCGCGGAGCTCGCCCGATTCATCGCCTACAAGGGCTCGATCACCGTCAACGGCGTGAGCCTGACCGTCAACCGCGTTACCGACGAGCCCGGCGACTGCGACCTCAGCATCAACCTGATCCCGCACACGCTGGTCACGACCACGCTCGGCACGCTGGCGACGGGCCAGCACGTCAACCTCGAGATCGATCTGATCGCGCGCTACGTCGAGCGCATGCTGCGGCCCGGCGGCTGACGTCGGCATTGGCCGCCTGCGCCCGCTGAAACAGGCGCACCCACCTACAATCTCGTCATGTCCATTTCCCCCATTCCCGAGCTGGTTGCCGAGCTGGCGGCGGGCCGCATGATCATCCTCGTCGACGAGGAAGACCGCGAAAACGAAGGCGATCTGGTGATCGCTGCCGACCACGTCACACCCGAGGCCATCAACTTCATGGCGCGCTTCGGCCGCGGCCTGATCTGCCTCACGCTCACGCCCGAGCACTGCGACCGGCTGCACCTGCTGCCGATGACGCGCCACAACGGCGCGCGCCACGGCACCGCGTTCACGGTGTCGATCGAGGCCGCCACCGGGGTGGAAACCGGCATCTCGGCCGCCGATCGCGCGCGCACCGTGCAGGCGGCGGTCGCGCGCGACGCGCAGCCGCTCGACCTGGTGCAGCCCGGCCACGTGTTTCCGCTGCGCGCCCAGGAAGGCGGCGTGCTGATGCGCGCCGGCCACACCGAGGCCGGCTGCGATCTCGCCGGCATGGCGGGCCTGTCGCCCACCGCGGTGATCTGCGAGGTCATGAAGGACGACGGCACGATGGCGCGCCTGCCCGACCTGATCGAGTTCGCAGGCACGCACGGGCTGAAGATCGGCACGATCGCCGACCTGATCGAGTACCGAAGCCGCAACGAAACCTTGATCGAACGCGTCGGCCAGCGCCTGCTGGTTACGCCGCAAGGCGAGTTCGATTGCAGCGCCTTCCGCGACCGCACCGGTGCGCTGCACCTGGCTCTGACACGCGGCCGGTGGAGCGAAGCCGACGAGGTGCTGGTGCGAGTGCACGAGCCGCTGTCGGTGATGGATCTGCTCGATGCCGGCTCGAGCCGGCATTCGTGGCCACTGCCCAAGGCGCTCGCGGTGATCCATGCCAGCGGCCGGGGCGTGGCCGTGTTGCTCAACTGCGGCCAGGATGCGACCGCGCTGCTGTCGCAACTGCTACCGACGGCGGCCGCGATGACGCCGGCGCCGCGTTCGTCGCACCCGATGGACTTGCGTACCTACGGCGTGGGCGCGCAGATCCTGCGCGAACTCGGCATCGCCAAGATGAAGCTGCTCGGCAAGCCGCGCCGCATGCCGAGCATGACCAGCGGCTACGGCCTCGAAGTGACCGGCTTCGTCGGCGCCGATTCCCATTCACCAGAGAGCTCCGATGCAGGACGCTGACAAAGGGCTCGGCGAAGGCCTGGATGGGCACGACCTGCACGTCGCGCTCGTGCAGGCCCGATTCAATGCCGCCATCACGGACAAGCTGGCCGAGGCCTGCATTGCCGAACTGCGGGCGCTGGGCGTGGACGCTCGGCACATCAAGCACGTGACCGTGCCCGGCTCGCTCGAGGTCGGACTCGCCCTGCAGGCCCTGGCCGACGCCGATGAGTACGACGCGCTGGTGGCGCTGGGCTGCGTCATCCGCGGCGAGACCTATCACTTCGAACTGGTCGCCAACGAGAGCGCCGCCGCCGTGACACGCGTCTCGCTCGACCACGGCGTGCCGATCGCCAACGCGATCCTGACGGTCGAGAACGAGGCCCAGGCCTGGGCTCGCGCCGAGGAAAAAGGCCGTGACGCCGCGCGCGTGGCAGTGGAGATGGCGCGTCTGATGGACGACCTGTCGTGACCGAGGCCTCCAGCGCGAACCCGCTTCCCGCCAAGGTGGCCGCCAAGCGCAACCCGCCGAGGTCGGCACGCCGGCGCTCGCGCGAGATCGCACTGCAAGGCCTTTACGAATGGCTGCTTTCGGGTGCGCCGGCCAGCGTGATCGACGCCCACATGCGTGAGCAAGGCGACTTCGACAAGTGCGACGCCGCCCACTTCGACGCCTTGCTGCACGGCTGCATTGCGCAGGCCGCCCGGATCGACGAATTGCTCGCACGGCACGTCGATCGCAAGACGACCCAGCTGTCGCCGGTCGAGCACGGTGTGCTGATGATTGGGGTCTACGAGCTCGAACACTGCCTGTCGATTCCCTACAAGGTCGCGATCAACGAAGCCGTTGAGCTGGCCAAGAGCTTCGGTGGCACCGACGGCCACAAATACGTCAACGGCGTGCTCGACAAGGCCGCGGCCGAGTTGCGCGCGGTCGAGGTGGAAGCGGCGCGCGCGGCGCGACGCTGATGAAGCGCGCGGCGCGCGTGCGCAGGCCTTGAGCACCTTCGCACGCCGCCTGCCTCTGCACGAAACCAGCCGCCGAATCGGCCTTCGGGCTCGGCGCCTGGGCTACGATCACCCGCGATGAAGACTGCCACGCGCCTCGACCACATCGAACCGTTCTACGTGATGGAGTTCGCCAAGGCCGCCGCCACGCTGGCGCGCAGCCCGGCCTGCGACCCCGAACACGGCGGTCGGCCGATGATCTTCCTGAACATCGGTGAGCCCGATTTCACCGCGCCGCCGCTGGTGCAGGAGGCCGCAGTTCGCGCCTTGCGCGAGGGCCGCACCCAGTACACCGACGCCACCGGCCTGCCGGCCCTGCGCCTGGCGCTCAGCGCCTGGTACCGCCAGCGCTTCGGCCTGGAGGTTGCGCCGCACCGCATCATCGTCACCGCGGGTGCCTCGGCCGCGCTGCAGCTCGCCTGCCTGGCACTCGTCGACCGCGACGACGAAGTGCTGCTGCCCGACCCGAGCTACCCGTGCAACCGCCACTTCGTCGCTGCCGCCGAAGGCGTGCCGATGCTGTTGCCGGCCGGCAGCGCCGAGCGCTACCAGCTCAGCGCCGACGCGGTGCGCGCAGCCTGGTCGGCGCGCACCCGTGGCGTGTTGCTGGCTTCGCCGTCGAACCCGACCGGCACCTCGATCGATCCGACCGAGATGCGCCGCATCGTCGAGGTGGTGCGCGAGCGTGGTGGCTTCACGCTGGTTGACGAGATCTACCTCGGCCTGAGTTTTGACGAGCGCTACAGCCACAGCGCGCTGGCGCACGGCACCGAACACGGCGACGACGTGATCTCGATCAACAGCTTTTCCAAGTACTTCTGCATGACCGGGTGGCGCCTGGGCTGGCTGGTGGTGCCTGAGGCGCTGGTCGCGCCGATCGAGAAGCTGGCGCAGAACCTGTTCATCTGCGCCTCCACGCTGGCGCAGCACGCGGCGCTGGCCTGCTTCGAACCCGAGTCGATCGCCGAGTACGAACGCCGTCGCACGCAATTCCGGGCCCGGCGCGACTTTCTCGTGCCGGCGCTCAACGAGCTCGGCCTGACGATCCCGGTCATGCCCGACGGCGCGTTCTACGCCTGGGCCGATTGCTCGGCGCACAGCGCGAACAGCTGGGACTTCTGCTTCGACGTGATGCAGCGCGCCCAGGTGGCCATCACGCCGGGGCGCGACTTCGGTCGGCATGCGTCCGAGCGCTTCGTGCGCCTGTCCTACGCAAGCTCGATGGGGCAGCTGGTCGAGGCGGTCGAGCGGTTGCGCCGCATGCTCTGACGAGCTCGGTGTGAGGCCACTGTGCCGGAGTGGAGGTGGCGGTGCGGGTGCCCAAGTACCAAGTGCTCGAGTGCCCCACTGTCGTCGCCAATGCACAACCCACGCCACAGAATCGTGAGGGGTTGTGACGAACACGGCGATGCCGGCCCAGTTTGACGCTTCGGGCCCGGAGCTCTGGGCTAAGCTGACGCAGTGACCTCGCCGAACCCCGCCCCCCTGCCCGCGCCAGGAAACCCGGACTCCGACCCCGACCCTGCGCCGAGCCTGCCCGGCCCGGCAGCGCTGTGGCGCGACTCTGACCTGGATGCCCCGCAAGGCCCGGCACAGAGCTTCGCCACCAACACCTTGAACCAGCCCGACGAGCAGGCCCCGACCATCGGTCACATCGGCCGCTACGCGCTCAAGTACCGGCTCGGTGAAGGCGGCCTGGGCACGGTGTTCGCCGCGCATGACCCGCTGCTGTCGCGCCTGATCGCCGTCAAGACCCTGAACCTGGAGCTCGACGCGAGCGAGCGCGAAGCCTTCAACGCGCTGTTCCTGAACGAGGCGCGCGCCGCCGCCGGTCTGTCGCACCCGCACATCGTCACGGTGTTCGACGCCGGGATCAGCGACGACCGCGCCTACATCGCGATGGAGCTGCTCAAGGGCCGCGACCTGCGTCAGCTGCGCCAGGAAGGCTGGCGCGCGACGCCGGCACAAGCCGCATTGGTGGTGCGCCGCGTCGCCGACGCGCTGGCCTACGCGCACAGCAAGGGCGTGGTGCACCGCGACATCAAGCCGGCCAACATCTTCATGGTCGGGCGCACCCAGCCGAGAGTGCTCGACTTCGGCATCGCCCGCGTGGCCCATCGGCACGAAGCCGGCCATGCCGGCATCGACATCGCCGCCGGCTCGCACTACTACATGGCGCCCGAGCAGGCGCGCCAGCAGACGGTGGACCGGCGCGCCGACGTGTTCTCGCTCGGTGTGGTGTTGTACGAACTGCTGACCGACCTGAAGCCGTTTCGCGGCCACACGCTGGACGAGATCACGCAGGCGGTGCTCGAACACGAGCCACCGCTCGCACACACGATCGATGCGGCCGTACCGCAGGCCCTGGCGCACATCGCCGCGCGCGCCATGGAAAAGAATCCCGAGCAGCGCTACCGCTCGGCACGCGCGCTCTCGCGCGAGCTGCGCCACTGGCTCGACGAACACACCGTGGGTTCGGACAGTGACCTTCCGGTCGTGGCCGCACGCCGACCGCGCGCTCGGTGGATTGGCATCGCATCCATCGGCGTGCTGCTGGCCGGCGCTGCACTGTGGGGACTGACCTATCGCGGCGCGGCGCCCGTCAACGCCGAGGCGCCGACGGCGCACGCCGCGACTGCTGCTACGGTCGGCCCCGGCACGCCGGTTGCACCGGCGACCAGCCTGGCCACTGCGCCACCGCCGCTGGCCGGCGCAGCGGATCCTCCGGCCCCGGACCCAACCGACCCCGCCGCATCACCCGCCATTGCGGTGGCGCTGCCCGCTGTGCCGGCGGCCGCCCATCCGCCGCCAGCGCCCCGAGCGGCGGCCAAGGCCTCCCGCACCGCGCCGCAGGAATCGACCCGGGAACGACGCGCGCGCGAGGCGCGCGAACTCGAGGCCCGGGCTCTGGCGAGTGTCGCCGCAGCAGCATCCGCCACCGGTGTGCTGCGGCTCGCCGTCAGCCCCTGGGGCCAGGTCGAAGTCGATGGCAAGGTCGCGGGCACCTCGCAGCCTCTGACCGAACTGACGCTGCCCGAAGGCACGCATCAGATCACGATCCGCAACGCCGACCTGCCGGCCTTCAGCACGACGGTGAAGGTCGTGCCCGACCAGCCGACCAGCCTGAAGCACCGCTTCGGATCATGAACCGGTCTCGCCCCATCCCGCACACCGGGCGCACGCCGCACGCCACCCACGTCCTGCCGGCGCTGCTCGCGCTGTGCGGCGCTCTGCTCGTGGGCTGCGCCACGCCGCCCGCCCCGCCTCCCGGATTGATGGACGTGGCGGCGCGCCCGGCCGAGAAGGCCCTGCTGGCGGCGATGCGCGCCTACGACGACGCGCGGTACCCCCAGTCCGAACGGCTGCTCGACCAGGCACTTCAGACCGGACTGGTGTCGCCGAAGGATCGGGCCGCTGCGCACAAGTACCTGGCCTTCATCTATTGCACCAGCGAGCGCATCGTCGAGTGCGAAGCCGCGTTTCGTGCCGCCCGCGCGGCCGATCCGGGCTTCGGCTTAAGCAAGGCCGAGCGCGGCCATCCGCTGTGGGGGCCGGTGTACGCGCGCGCGCAGCAGCGATAATTGCTGTCTTGCGGCCGCGCGCGGCCGTACCGCGCCAGCCTTGATGTCCGATCTCGCCACCACGATCACCACCCCGACCACCGCACCCGAATTCCGCTTCGCGCTGCGCGTCTACTGGGAAGACACCGATGCCGGTGGCGTGGTGTTCTACGCCAACTACCTGAAGTTCTTCGAGCGCGCGCGCACCGAGTGGCTGCGCGCCTCGGGTTGCCAGCAAGAGAAGCTGCGCATCGACAGCGGCGTGATGTTCGTCGTCAGCGACGCCAGCGTGCGTTACCTGCAGCCGGCCCGGCTCGACGATCTGATCGACGTGACGGTGCAGCTGCGCCATGCCGGCCGCGCCCAGATGACGATCGCGCAGCAGGCTTGGCGCCGCGCCGAAACCGGCGACTCCAGCGCCACCCTGCTCGCCGAAGCCACGATCCGCGTCGGCTGCGTCGACGCCGGAACTTTCAGACCCCAGCGCATTCCGACTGCGGTCTCCCGCTCCCTCAACTCACTCGACGCATGAACCAGGACTTCTCGATCTTCACGCTCATCACGCAGGCCAGCCTGGTCGTGCAGATCGTCATGGCCGGACTGATGATCGCCTCGCTGGCGAGCTGGACCGTGATCTTCGGCAAGCTGTTCGGGCTGCGCCGCACGCGCAGTGCCAACGAAGGTTTCGAGCGCGAGTTCTGGGCAGGCAAGAACCTGACCGACCTCTACCACGACGCCGCCAAGAGCATCGAAGGCGCGCCGATGGAGCGCATCTTTGCCTCGGGCATGCGCGAGTTCATGAAGCTGCGCGAGCGCCGCGTGAACGATTCCGGCGCGCTGCTCGATGGTGCGCGACGCGCGATGCGCGCCAGCTTCCAGCGCGAGATGGAC
>JBDSBD010000218.1:0-3812 GCA_039921765.1 Burkholderiaceae bacterium | reverse complement strand
ACCGGGCGGCTTGCACCTGAGCGTCGAGCGCTCGGGGGCGAACTACATCGCGCGCGTCCAGGACGGCGACCCGGTGAACCGCCACAAGCCCTCGGTCGAGGTGTTGTTCAAGTCGGCGGCGCGTGTCCTCGGGCCCAATGCGCTGGGCGTGATGCTGAACGGCATGGGCGCCGACGGCGCGAAGGCGATGCGCGAGATGCGTGACGCGGGCAGCTACAACCTGGTGCAGGACGAAGCAAGCTGCGTCGTCTTTGGCATGCCGCGCGAGGCCATCGCCGCGGGCGCGGCGCACGAGGTGCTGCCGCTCACGCAGATCGCGCCCAGGTTGATCGAGCGGCTGCGCAGCACCGCGGGGCTGTCGCACAACCGGGTCTGACGGGTGGCGCCGTGGTAGCGGCGCGTCTCTGCCCTTACCAGCACCGGCGCTGCCAATCCTCGCGGCGCTCGAACGCGACCGACTGCCGCAGCACGGTGCCGCCCGGGAGGTCGATGAAGCGGGCGCGTTCGGCGGCGGCCGACGATCTGCACCTGACCCACAGTGCGCTGAGCCAGCAGATCAAGCTGCTGGAAGAGCAGATCGGTTGCGCGCTGTTCGATCGCCGGGGCCGGCGCATCGTTCTCAACGCGGCGGGCGCGGCCCTGCTGAGTGCGATCGAGCCGGCGCTGGCGCAGATCGACGACGGCGTGCGCGCGGCCCAGGCCGCCGCCTCGGGAGCCACGCATCGCGTGCGGCTCACGGTGCTGCCGTCTTTCGCGCAACGCTGGCTGCTGCCGCGCATGGGGCGCTGGCGCGAGCGCCACCCCGACATCGCCATCGAATTGCACACCTCGCAGCAGGTGATCGATCTGCAACGCGACGGCTATCACGCGGCCGTGCGCCAGGGCGACGGCCACTGGCGCGGCGTGGAGGATGAGCGCCTGACCGATTCGCCGCTGATCGCCGTCGGCTCGCCCGCTGCCGCCGAGCGGCTGCGCGGCCGGAGCACCGCCGCGATCGCCGACGAACCACTGCTGGGCAACGTACAGCTGTGGCGACGCTGGTTTGCGCTGTCGGGCTTGCGCGTGCCGATCAACCCGGTGGCCTCGTTCAACGACGCGGGGTTGATGCTGCAGGCGGTCGAACAAGGCCTGGGCATCGCGCTCGCGCGCAAACTGCTCGCCGCCGACGCGCTGCAAAGCGGCCGGCTGATGCGCCTGTCGCCCGAGGCCCTGCATGACGAGCAGGCCTATGCGTACTGGTTCGTCCGCGCGCGCGAACAACGCGACTGGCCACCGCTGGTGGCGCTGCTCGATTGGCTGCGCGACGAGCTGGCCCGCTCGCGCACGGCGCTGGCGGCGACTTCGAGCGCGCTCAGCGTCCCGGAAGGAACAGTGCCTGAAGGTCCGAGAGAAAGTCGAAGCCGCGCGCGGTCGGCCAGGCCCGCGCGAAATCCCGGCCCATGAGGCCGCGCTGCTCGGCCTCGTTCATCGCGGCGGCGATGGCCGACAGCGGCAGGCCGGTGCGCTCGGAAAAGCGCGTGAGCTCGAATCCTTCCTTCAGGCGCAGCGCGTTGAGCATGAACTCGAACGGCAACTCATCGCGCGCCACCTCGACGTCCTGTGACACGGCCGCGCCGCTGAGCGCATGCGTCATGTAGGCGCTCGGATCGCGAAAGCGGATCTGACGGATGACCCGGTGCGGGAACGACAACTTGCTGTGCGCGCCCGCGCCGATACCGAGGTAGTCACCGAAGCGCCAGTAGTTCAGGTTGTGCGCGCAGGCATGGCCCGACCGCGCGAACGCCGACACCTCGTAGCGCTGCAGGCCGGCCGCGGCGGTTCGTTCGGTGAGGAGATCGAGCATGTCGGACGCCGCGTCGTCATCGGGCAGCGCCGGTGGATGCCGGGCGAAGTAGGTGTTGGGCTCGATCGTCAGGTGGTAGATCGACAGATGCGGCGGCTCGAACGCCAGCGCCTGGCGCAGCTCGGCGCCGAGATCCTCGAGCGTCTGGCCAGGCAGCGCGTACATCAGATCGAGGTTGAATGTGTCGAACGAGTCGTGTGCCTCCTCGAGCGCGGCACGCGCCTGCGCCGCATCGTGCACGCGCCCGAGGGCTTGCAGCTTTGCATCGTCGAAACTCTGCACCCCGACCGACAGACGCGTCACGCCCGCAGCGCGGTAGCCGCGAAAGCGCGCGCGCTCGAAGGTTCCCGGGTTCGCTTCCAGCGTGATCTCGCAGCCGGCCTCGAGCGGCAAGCGGGCACGGATGTCGGTCAGCAGCCGGTCGATCGACGCCGGGGCGAACAGGCTGGGCGTGCCGCCGCCGATGAACACGCTGTGCACCTTGCGGCCCCAGATGAAGGGCAATGCGGCTTCGAGGTCGCAGCGCAATGCTTCGAGATAGCCGGATTCGGGCAGCTCGCCGCGCAGCGCGTGCGAGTTGAAGTCGCAATACGGGCACTTCTTGAGGCACCACGGCAGGTGCACGTACAGCGTGAGAGGCGGCAGCGCAGTCAGTTCGAGCGTTCCGGGGCGCATGCAGCGTGCCAGGCGCGCGTCCACGCTTTCGGGCGTGACGCGCTCGGCCTCGATGTGGATCGGGATCTCAGGCCGCAACGAAGCACCTTCGCCGTTGTGCAGAAAACACCTGAACACGAGCCTCCTGCCCGGCGCCATCCCATCGGCGTGTCGCGTCGGCGGCCCGGGCCGAGGTGATGCCCCGCCACGGTCCCCGAGGGTGAGCCTGCGTCGGCCCGCACGCGTTCACGCGGCTGTCGCTCCGTTGACCTGGCCGAGATGCCACACGTCGCGCAGCAGCCCGCACATCTGGCGCGTCGCAAGCGCGCGATGGCTGTGCGCGTTCTTCGCACCGGCGTCGAGCATGGCGACCGAAGTCCCGAGCGCCGGGATGAACAGCAGCGGGTCGTAGCCGAAGCCGCCCGACCCACGTGGTTCGCGCAAGATTACGCCGAACCAGCGCCCGACGGCAATCAGTGGCTCAGGATCCTCGGCGCTGCGAAGCGCGACCAGCGTGCTGATGAAGTGCGCGCGGCGATCGTCCACGTTGCCCAGGCGCTCGAGCAGCAAGCGATTGTTGGCCGCGTCCTGGACGCCGCGCTGCACTTCGCGCTCGGCGTCGGGCAGCGTGATCGGCGCGAAATGCGCCGAGATCACACCCGGGGCACCGCCCAGGGCCGCCACGCACAGACCCGAATCGTCGGCGAGCGCGGCGCCGCCCGCCGCGTGCGCCGCATGGCGCGCCTTCGCAAGCGCATTCTCGATGAAGCTGTGGTGCGGCTCCTCGGCCTCGGCGACGCCAAGCCGGCCCTGTGCCACCAGCTCCACGCCCACGGGCGCGAGCAGCGCCTGCAGCTCGATCAGCTTCTTCGCGTTGTTGGAGGCCAGCACGAGCCGCATGCCGCGATACTCCGGAGCCGCCGCTCTGGCGCTCAGACGCCCAGCGCCTGGCGCTGCGCCGCAACGAGCTCGCGAATGCCCTGCTCGGCGAGTCCGAGCAGCGCGTCCATCTCGGCCCGCGAGAACGCTGCGCCTTCGGCCGTGCCCTGGAGTTCGACGAAGCCGCCCGCGCCGGTCATCACGACGTTCATGTCGGTGTCGCAGGACGAATCCTCGGTGTACTCGAGATCGAGCAGCGGCGTGCCTTCGACGATGCCCACCGAAATGGCGGCGACGAAGTCCTTGATCGGCGAGGCCACGATCTTGCCCTGCGCCTGCAGCCAGCTGACGGCGTCGTACGCGGCCACGAACGCGCCGGTGATCGCCGCGGTGCGCGTGCCGCCGTCGGCCTGGATCACGTCGCAGTCGAGCGCGA
>JBDSBD010000217.1:0-8789 GCA_039921765.1 Burkholderiaceae bacterium | reverse complement strand
GGAAGTGGTGCGCGGCGTGCCGGGCGATATCTGCGCCGTCGCCAAGGTCGATGAGATGCACTTCGACGCGGTGCTCCACGACGCCGCCGAGGATGAGCACCTGCATCTCGCACCGCTCGACTTTCCGGTGCCGGTGCATGGCCTGGCGATCGAGCCGAAGCGCCGCGGCGATGAGCAGCGCATGTGGGAAATCCTGCAAAAACTCGTCGACGAGGACACGTGCCTGAAGGTCGATCACGTGATCGCGACCAACGAAACCGTGGTCTACGGCCTGGGTGAGTTGCACCTGCGCACCCTGCTCGCGCGCATGGCCGACGTCTACCGGTGCGAGTTCGACACCCGCGTGCCGCGCATTGCGTACCACGAGACCATCACCGTCAGCGCCGAAGGCCATCATCGCCACAAGAAGCAGAGCGGCGGCGCCGGCCAGTTCGGCGAGGTCTTCCTGCGTGTCGAGCCGCTGGCGCGCGGCGCGGGCTTCGAGTTCGTCGACCAGGTCAAGGGCGGCACCATTCCGGGCCAGTTCATTCCCGCGATCGAGAAAGGCGTGCATCAGGTGCTCGACAGCGGCGTGATCAGCGGACACCCGGTCAAGGATCTGCGGGTGATCGTCTTCGACGGCAAGGCCCACTCCGTCGACTCGAAGGACATCGCGTTCGCGACCGCCGGGCGCAAGGCCTTCATAGACGCGGTGAAGAAAGCCCAGCCGATCGTGCTCGAGCCGATCGTCCGGATCGAGATCAGTGCGCCCGAACATTGCATGGGCGACATCACCGGCGACCTGTCGGCCAAGCGCGGCCAGGTGAACGGCACCCGCGCGCATTCTGAAGGCAACATCACGGTCAATGCGCAGGTGCCGCTCGCGGAGCTCAACGGCTACCAGGCGAAGCTCAACGGCATGACCAGCGGCCAGGGCCGGTACCTGCTGGAGCTCAGCCACTATGAGGCCGTTCCGCCCTCGGTCCAGGCCCAGATGGTCGGGCAGTACCAGGTGAAAGACGACGATTGATGTCGAGCCGCGTTCAACGCAACGGGCGCACCTTCTTGCTCGTCATCGACCCGGCTCGACCGTTGCGAGCGGCCGAGGCAGCAACGATGGGCGTGAAGCGCGCTGGCGGCGCTTCCCCGAACAATGCAGCGCCAACCCACGCGGTCGCGGCAACGCCTTGGCCGGTTCACATGCCCGAATGCATCGGCCGAGTCGCCGCGAAACCGTCTCCGAGATCGGGGTTCGGTGCGGTCTCTGGCCCTTCGATCCGGGCGCGCAACCGATCCAGCTGCTCGTAAGCGGCCTTCAGCCGCTCTTCGGCACGGGCCGCGGCCGCTCGCGGCTCGGCGCTCGCCGTGGCGAGTTGACGCTTGAAGTGGCTGCGGCTTTGCTCGAGCTCGGATTGCGCCCGGGTCTGCGCTGCGCGCAGCTGATCGATCAGTTGTGCGTGCTGTTGCTGCACGCCTTGGGTGGCGCGCCGCAAACTCGCATCGAAACCGCGACGTGTCAGGCGAAGTGTGGCAAAGCCACCCAGCAAAACACCTGCAACCAGCATGAGCACCAACATCCATCCGTTCGTCGTCATGTTGTTCTCCATTGGCGACGCGTCGGCCACCACCTCAGGGCGCCTGGAAAGCGCCAATCTGCAAAAGAGTAACCGCGCGCGCCATGCCTGTGGGAGGCAGGGGCCGCACGGTCGTGACGGAATCCGCGCCGCTGCGACCTGCGGCAGCGGCGAGCCACATCGAGCGGGACACCAACTTCACCGGGACCGGCGACGCTTGCGATCGACTCTGGCCCCTCCTGCGGCGCTTACATTCAAGGTTGGCTTGCGCGCGCCGATATCTTCGGTGCGACCACTCGGAGTGACCTCGCCATGACGAGTCTGCTTTCGCCCCCAGAGCAAAGGATCACGCACGCATTGCGGGACCTGTCCGAATGGACGGAGCACTTCCGCGCGGCGGAGATCCCGGTGCTCGCGCGCACCAGCGAAGCACTGGAAGCACTGCGACGCGTCGAAGACGAGGTCGATGCCAACAACCTCGGCGAGATGATCTCGGGCGACCCGTTGATGACGTTGAAAGTGCTCGCCTTCGTCGCCGCGAATCGCAGCCGGCGGGCGGTGACCGATACCGAAACCGTCACGGCTGCGCTCGTGATGATCGGCATCCCGCCGTTCTTCCGCGCCTTCGGTCCGCAGCCCACGGTCGAGGATCGGCTTGCCGACATGCCGGACGCACTCGCCGGGCTGAGTGAAGCCTTGCGCCGTGCGCACCGCGCGGCGACTTTTGCGCTTGGCTTCGCGGTACACCGGATGGACCCGGACGCGGCACGGATTCACAACGCCGCACTGCTGCACGGATTCGCCGAGATGCTGCTGTGGTGCCACGCGCCGACCCTCGCGATGCAGATCCGCCAGGCCCAATGGGACAACCCCCAGCTGCGCTCGAACGTGGCCCAACGCAGCGTGCTGAATGTCGAACTGGCCGATCTGCAACTGGCTCTGATGAAGACTTGGCGCCTGCCCGAGCTGCTGATCCGCATTGGCGACGAACGCCACCGCGACCAAACCAACGTCAAGTGCGCGACGCTGGCGCTGCGGCTGGCGCGACACTCCGCGCAAGGCTGGGACAACCCGGCGATTCCCGACGACGTGGACGAGATCGCGATCCTGCTGAATCTGTCGCAGGATGCAACCTTGACGTTGCTGCAAGATATTTGAGCGAGCCCTTCGCGCGCTCGGTCACGCCGACCCCTTGCTCGCGCGGGCGGGCGGGTGTTCACACCGGAACCGCCGTCGTGTTCTTGACGTGATCGAGGACGAAGCTGGTCTTGCACTCCTGGACGCTGGGGTGCTTGAGCAAGGTGTCCATGATGAAGCGCGAGTAGTGCGCCATGTCCTGCACCATGACGCGCAGCAAATAGTCCATCTCGCCGGTGAGGGCGGCACATTCCACCACTTCGGGCCAGGTCTGCACCGCGGCGCGGAACAGGTCCATCGGGTTGCGTTTGTGAACCTCCGAGTTTTTCTCGAGACGCACGTTCAGGTAGGCCGTCAGGCCGAGGCCAACCCGCTCAGGGCGCACCAACGCCACGTACCCGGCGATTACCCCCGACTCCTCGAGGCGCTTGACGCGGCGCAAGGCCGCCGAGGGCGAGAGCCCGACCTGGGAAGCGAGCACATCGTAGATGACACGCCCGTCGGCTTGCAGCGCGCGCAGAATGCGCCGATCAATCGCATCAAGCTCGTCAGAACGTTCCATGGGCTGGATTTTGCATGTTTCGAGCGCAGCGGCCGAGTTTTAGGCCACAACTTGCAATAAAGCGCCGGCCCGATGATCCTACAGTGAGGGTCGGAAAGGCCGCTGCACGAAGCATGCGCCGGCTCGCCACGTGTCGATCCCAAACGCACAAGGACTCAGCATGCAATTCACACCGTGGGACAACCCGATGGGCACGGACGGGTTCGAGTTCGTCGAGTACGCGGCACCCGACCCCGCCGCGCTGGGCAAGCTGTTCGAAACCATGGGCTTTGCGGCAATCGCCCACCATCGGACCAAGAACGTGACCTTGTATCGGCAGGGTGAGGTGAACTTCATCATCAATGCCGAGCCGGATTCGTTTGCCCAGCGGTTTGCGCGCCTGCATGGCCCGAGCGTCTGTGCGATGGCGTTTCGAGTCACGGATGCCAAGAAGACCTACGAGCGAGCGCTTGAGCTCGGTGCCTGGGGCTTTGGCCAGCACACCGGACCGATGGAGCTGAACATCCCCGCGATCAAGGGGATTGGCGACAGCCTGATCTACTTCGTGGACCGCTGGCATGGCAAGAACGGCGCGGCGCCCGGCTCGATTGGCAACATCAGCATCTACGACGTCGATTTCGTTCCGATCGAAGGGGCCCCCGCCGCGCCTGCAGGGAGCGGCCTGACCTACATCGACCACCTGACGCACAACGTGCACCGCGGTCGCATGAAGGAATGGGCCGACTTCTATGAGCGCCTGTTCAATTTCAAGGAGGTGCGCTACTTCGACATCGAAGGCAAGCTCACCGGCCTGAAGAGCAAGGCGATGACCAGTCCGTGCGGCAAGATCCGCATCCCGATCAACGAGAGCTCCGACGACAAGAGCCAGATTGCCGAGTATCTGGATCTGTACGGAGGCGAAGGCATCCAGCACATTGCCATGGGGACCGACGACATCTTCGCGACGGTTGATAGCATGAGGAAGCGAGGTGTCGCGTTCCAGGACACGATCGAAACCTATTACGATCTGGTCGACAAGCGCCTGCCCAACCACGGCGAGAAGCTGGCCGAGTTGAAGCGTCTGCGCATCCTGATCGATGGGGCCACGCATCAAGGCGCTCCGAACGAGTTGCTGTTGCAGATCTTCACGCAGACCGTGATCGGGCCGATCTTCTTCGAGATCATCCAGCGCAAGGGTGACCAGGGGTTTGGCGAAGGCAACTTTCGGGCGCTGTTCGAAAGCATCGAGTTGGACCAGGTGCGGCGCGGCGTGCTGAAGCCCGGGAATGACGGCGACGGGCGCTGAAGCCGGAGTGACCCGAGCGTGGGCCCCGGTCTGGCTGCCGCACCCTTCCTTGCGATGCAACGACGGTTCGGTCGGTAGCAGTGAGTGAAGGTGGTCGGCGAGTGCGCGCAACAATGGAGTGATGATGGCGATGACAGCTCTCGACAAGGCCTTGAACCGTGGTGCCGCACCCGTCACCTATGGACAGGGCGACCGCCCGCAGCGCGGCAACTATGCGCACGCCCAGGCCGACTACACCTGCGCCCAAGATTGGGCCGGGTACAGCCTGGACGATCACGACCTGTATCGCAGGCTCTACGAGCGCCAGGCCGCACAGTTGCCAGGCTTGGCGTGCGATGAGTTCATCGCCGCGGTCGAGCACCTCGGGTCGCCTTCGCAGATCCCGCGCTTCGACGCGTTGACCGACAAGCTGTATCGCGCGACGCGCTGGGAGGTGGTGGCGGTGCCGGGGCTGATCCCCGAGGAGGCCTTCTTTGCGCTGCTGAGCCAGCGCCGTTTCCCGGTGACGGGCTGGGTCCGGAGACCCGAAGAATTCGACTACGTCGTCGAGCCCGACGTGTTCAACGATCTGTTCGGCCATGTGCCACTGCTGTTCAACCCACTGTTTGCCGACTACATGCAGGCCTATGGCGCCGGCGGGCTCAAGGCGAGCCGGCTGGAATCGTGCGAGTACCTCGCGCGACTGTACTGGTACACGGTTGAATTCGGACTGATCAAAACCTCCGCCGGTTTGCGCGCCTACGGCGCAGGCATTCTGTCCTCAGCCGGCGAACTGCGCCACAGCGTCACGAGCCCCGCGCCACAGCGGCTGGGCTTCAACCTGGAGCGCATCATGCGCACGCGCTACAAGATCGACAGCTACCAGGCAAGCTACTTCGTGATCGGCTCGTTCCGGCAATTGTTCGAAGCGACTGCCCCGGACTTTGCGCCGGTCTATACGCGCGTCGCCAGTCTCGGCGAACTTGACGCGGGCGAGCGCTTACCGACCGACCAGGTCTTCTGACAGACAGCGAGGCGCTGGGCGGGCTATCGCTTCGCTGCCGACTCGGCCACCATCGAGACAGGAGCATCTGGCACTTCCAGCCAGCGCCAAACCTCCCTGACGATCTCGTCTCGAAACGCCATCTGGACGTGCGCTGTAGCACCCACATGGCGATTCACCGCACCGACGAGTGTCGCGTTCGACGCCGGAAACACGATGTGGTCGCAGTTGCCATAGAAGCAGGTGAAATGCGCATACGGGTGGATCGCTCGTGTCGCCTCACGCATCTGGAGCCGCGTCAGCCAGGCGCTCTTCAAGCCCATCTCCCGCGTATTGGTGGTACGCGCGAAGCGTCCCAGCCAGGTCCCTTGATGGGGGGTGCCAATCGTGATGACATGGTGCACGCGGGCAGCGGCCCCGAATTGATCGAGCCACGCCCTTACAGCAAGGCCTCCCATGCTGTGGGCCACGAGCACCGGTGCGCGGCCGGTCGCCGCTTCCATGCGTGCGACTGCCGTTTAGATGACAGGCAGATATTCGCCGATCGAGCCGAACACCGGCTCGAGGTTGACAGCAATGAACGGCGACCCCGCGGCACGCAAACGAGCCATCCAGGGGTTCCAGATGCCGCGATTGCAGAAGAATCCGTGCACGAAGACGACTCCGCGCTGCGTGGTGGATTGAACGGGGACGCTGTCAGTTTGTGCATTCGAGCGAAACGGCTGCTGCCAAGAAAACACCCGTGGTGCCCACAGCGTCTCTCCCCACCAAGCGCGTACAAGCTGCGCGACGCTCGGAGGCGGCGTGGGCGTGTTCTCCTGCACAGCAGCCAGGACCAGGAACCCGGCAGCGAGAAACAGCGCCTGCCCAACCAGCAGCAGAACGAGCGCGGCCCACGCCCACGTTGTTGCGCCGAACCACATGAGTGCCGTGGCGCTCGCCAGCACGGCCACCAGCCAGGCAAGAGCTAGGAACTGTTGAAGCCGCGCCACCATCTCTCGATGCTAGCAGTGCAACACACGGAGGCAGGCTACATTCAACGCCATCGCGCGCCATGCGTTTGCCGCTCCTTCACTCTCACATTGACATGTCAATTGCTGCCGACGCCATCCTTGCCGAACTGCACAAGGTCGAGGCAGAACGGGCGCGCAGACGAGCTACGACCGGTCTCGAGTCCAAGGTTCAGGCGATCAAGCGGTATCAGCAGAAGCGATTCGCACACACCTATGCCGACTTGCTGGCATCGCCGCGATACGCAGCCGCTTCTCACTTCTTTCTCGAAGAGCTTTACGGTCCGGGCGATTTTTCCCGACGCGACGCGCAGTTTGCACGCGTCGTACCGACACTTGACCGGATCTTCCCTCAAGAACTCGTCGATACGGTCGCGACGCTGGCCAGTTTGCACGCGCTTTCCGAATCGCTCGACAGCAACATGGGGGAGCATCTAATGCAGCTGGAGGTTACAGGGCCTGCTTATGTGCGCGCGTGGCAGGCGACCGCACGTGCCGATGATCGGGAACGGCAGATCGCATTGACGCTGGAAGTCGCGTCGTCCCTGGATCGACTGACCCGAAAGCCGTTGATCCGAAACAGTCTCAGGCTGATGCGGGGCGCCGCTCGGGCCACCGGATTGGGTGATTTACAGCGTTTTCTCGAGTCCGGCTTCGAGACGTTCCGGGCGATGCGCGGCGCAAAGGAGTTCATGTCCATCGTCGATGAACGTGAACGCAGTCTGTGCCGCACCTTGTTTGCCGCGAAATGGGGCCCGCACGATGCGCAAGCGCGCAATGAGGTGCTGCCATGAGGAATCTCGCTTTCGAACGTGCGGGCTTGGTGGTCTTCGAGCGCGGTTGGCTCTCGTCAAACAACGTGCTGTTCAGTGCGCGGGGTGATGGCGGAGCGACCCTTGTCGACTCGGGCTACTGGACGCACGCGCCGCAGACCGTGGCACTGGTTCGGCGAGAGCTCGGTGGCCGCCCACTGTTTCGCCTGATCAATACCCACCTTCATTCCGACCATTGCGGCGGCAACCACGCGCTTCAGTCCACGTTCGGATGCGCCATCGACGTGCCAGCGGGCGAGGCTGCAAAGGTCCGTCGCTGGGACGAAGAGGCACTGACGTACCGAGCCACCGGGCAACACTGCCCTCGATTTCAGGCAACCGGTATCTTGGAGGTCGGAACGGATGTCATCTGTGGCGATCTGGCTTGGCAGGTGATTGGCACTCCCGGCCATGATTCCGAGTCGATCGTGCTGTATCAGCCCGACCTCGAGCTGCTCATCTCGGCGGACGCTCTTTGGCAAGATGGGTTCGGTGTCGTGTTTCCAGAGCTTGTCGGTGAACAGGGGTTTGACGACGTCAGACAGACGCTCGAGAGACTGGGGCAGCTACGAGTTCGGTGGGTTGTCCCGGGACACGGTGCTCCGTTCAACGACTTCGAAGCGGCTCTGGGCCGGTCGAATCGCAGGCTCGACCGGCTCGTTGCCGACCCAACGCGCCACGCGAGCCACGCCGCCAAGGTGTTGATCAAGTTCCATATGCTCGAAGTTCAGACTGAAGCGTTGCCGGTGCTGGATCAATGGCTTGCAACCACACCTTATTTGCGTCTGATCCACGGCACGTACTTCGCCAAAGATGTTGCGTTTGGCGCCTGGTGCGCCGGTTTGCTTCAGAGCCTGTGCGTCACTGGTGCGCTGAGAATAGTCGGCGCCGAGGTTCACAACCTGTAGAGTGAAGGCGCCGCGGTTCCGCTGCCGACTCAATCGATAACATATCGAGCTGACAAAGCAAAACGCCCTCGTCACGAGACGAGGGCGTTTTCAATAGTAGCCTGACAATGTCCTACTTTCACACGGGAACCCGCACTATCATCGGCGCTGAGGCGTTTCACTGTCCTGTTCGGGATGGGAAGGAGTGGGACCACCTCGCTATGGTCATCAGGCTTAACGGGATAATGTCTTGCGACTGCCGCAAGACATTCAATTCGTAGAGTCGGCCATCACAAGAATGGCATATCAGTATTTTGATCGCGTACCGCCTTCAATGAAGATCGGCACAACACATTCCACCCAATTTGACAATGAAGTCAAAATTATAGGGTCAAGCCTCACGGGCAATTAGTACTGGTTAGCTTAACGCATTGCTGCGCTTCCACACCCAGCCTATCAACGTCCTGGTCTCGAACGACCCTTCAGGGGGCTCAAGGCCCCGGCAAGACTCATCTTGAGACGAGTTTCCCGCTTAGATGCTTTCAGCGGTTATCTCTTCCG
>JBDSBD010000216.1:0-3731 GCA_039921765.1 Burkholderiaceae bacterium | reverse complement strand
AACGTGAGCCTGCTGGACGCGCGCACGATCAGCGTCCAGCCGTGGGAGAAGGGTCTGGGCGCCAAGATCGAGAAGGCTATTCGCGAGTCCGACCTGGGTCTGAACCCTTCCAGC
Organism: Burkholderiaceae bacterium; assembly: GCA_039921765.1. GTDB lineage: Bacteria > Pseudomonadota > Gammaproteobacteria > Burkholderiales > Burkholderiaceae_C > JBDSBD01. The sequence continues at coordinate 3,617 of JBDSBD010000216.1, read as the reverse complement.
CAGGGCGATCTGTTGCGCGTGCCGATGCCCGCGCTCACCGAGGAGCGCCGCAAGGACCTGACCAAGGTGGTGCGCAATGCCGCCGAGGACGCCCGCATCGCGGTGCGCAACGTGCGCCGAGATACCAACGAGCAGGCCAAGAAGCTGCTCAAGGACAAGGAGATCTCGGAGGACGACGAGCGCCGCTCGCTCGACGAGGTGCAGAAACTCACCGACCGCATGGTCGCCGAGATCGACCGCCTGACCTCGGCCAAGGAGACCGAGATCCTGGCCGTCTGAGGCGACCGATCCTGCCTTCCGATTTGCCGATCCAGCCGCCGTTGCGACCCGTCCAGTGAGCCTCTCCCCTGTCGTTCGTCCGAACGTGCCACGCCACATCGCCATCGTGATGGATGGCAACGGGCGCTGGGCCAAGAAGCGCTTCATGCCACGTTTCTTCGGCCACAAGCAGGGCGTCGATGCATTGGTGCGCACGGTACTGGCCTGTGCCGACCGGGGCGTCGAATACCTGACCGTGTTCGCGTTCTCGTCGGAGAACTGGAAGCGCCCGACCGAAGAGGTCTCGGGACTGATGGGGCTGGTGCTCGTGGCGGTTGCGAAATACCTCGCCAAGCTCGCCGACAAGGGCGTGCGCATCCGCATCGTCGGCGACCGCAGCCAGGTCTCCGACAAGCTGCGCCAGGCCTGGGAACAGGCCGAATCGAGCACCCAGGCCAACACGCGCATCACCTTGTCGGTCGCATTCAACTACGGCGGCCGCTGGGACATCGTGCAGGCCTGTCGCCAGGCTATGGCCGCGGGCATCGCGCCGACGGCTCTGGACGAGGCCACACTGAACCGCTACATGGCGCTCAGCCATGCGCCCGATCCCGACCTGTTCATTCGCACCGGCGGCGAGGTGCGCATCAGCAACTTCCTGCTCTGGCAGGCGGCGTATTCGGAGCTGGTCTTCAGTGACTGTCTGTGGCCTGATTTCGGCGACGCCGAACTCGATGCGGCGCTGGCCCACTACGCCAAGCGCGATCGGCGCTTCGGCGCTGTCGAGAGCGCGGCCACCGCAGCGCTGGCCAAGGCCTGATTGATGCTCAAGCAGCGAATCATCACTGCGCTGGTGCTGATGGCGGTCTTGCTGCCGGCATTGTTTGCGGCTTCGCCCGATCCGTTCACCTGGCTGCTGTTGCTGCTGATCGGCGCCGCCGGCTGGGAGTGGGGCCGACTCAACGGTGCTGGCGGTGCGTCACTTGCCCTCGGTGGCTTGCTGGCCCTCCTTGGCGCGGTGACCTGGTGGGCTGGCTGGGGCGAGGCGCCGCCGCCGCTCGTCTGGTGGCTGGCCACGTTGGTCTGGGTGCTGGGCGGTGCGTGGGCCTTGCGCGGCGGCTCGGCGGGCTGGCCCGCGCTGCCCAGGGCGCTGCGCTGGGCGCTCGGGCTGATCCTGCTTTGGACCGCCTGGCTCGCGCTGGTGCACGCGCGGACGATCGGCATCAACTTCATCTTGTCGGTATTCTGCCTGGTGTGGGCGGCCGACATCGCAGCTTATTTCGGCGGGCAAGCGTTTGGCCGGCGCAAGCTCGCCCCGGCCATCAGCCCGGGCAAGAGCTGGGAGGGCGTGTGGAGCGGCATGCTTGGCGCGTTGTTGCTGGCCGCACTGTGGCTGGTGCTTGACCATTCGTTCGCACTCGATTCCGCGAGCCTGTACACGCGGCTGTCACAGCGCTTCGGCCTGGCCGGATTGGCGCTGGTCGTGGTATTTCTCTGTGCCATGAGCGTCGTTGGCGATCTGTTCGAATCGCTGGTCAAGCGCGCCGCAGGCGCAAAGGACAGCAGCGCGCTGTTGCCAGGCCACGGCGGCGTGCTCGACCGTGTCGATGCGCTGCTGCCGGTGTTTCCAATCGCGCTGGCGCTGCTGTCAATCTGAGCGAACTTGCCATGAAAGCTTTGGAACCCCTGTCGAACGGCTCACGCCAGCGTGTCTGCATCCTCGGCGCCACCGGCTCGGTGGGCACGAACACGCTCGATGTGATCGCGCGCCACCCGCTGCGCTTCGAGGTCTTCGCGTTGAGCGCACACAGCCGCATCGACGCGCTGTTCGCGCAGTGCGTCGAGTGGCGCCCGCGCTACGCCGTCGTGGCCAACGCCTCGCAAGCGCGCACCTTGCGCGACCGCCTGCGCGCCCACGGCCTGACCACCGAAGTGATGGACGGCGCGCCGGCGCTGTGCGAGCTTGCCTCGCACCCCGAAGTCGACGCGGTGATGGCCGCGATCGTCGGTGCGGCCGGCCTCGCGCCCTGCCTGGCGGCGGCGCGCGCCGGCAAACGACTGCTGCTTGCGAACAAGGAGGCGCTCGTGGTCGGTGGCGCGTTCTTCATCGACGCGGTGCGCGAAGGCGGTGCCAGCCTGCTGCCGATCGACAGCGAACATTCGGCCATCTTCCAGTGCCTGCCCGAAGACCGTTCGAGCTGGAACCGGCGTGTCGACCACATTCTTCTCACTTCCTCGGGTGGCCCGTTTCGCGATCGCGACCCGGCCACGCTCGCGAGCATCACGCCCGACGAGGCCTGTGCCCACCCCAACTTCGTGATGGGTCGCAAGATCTCGGTCGATTCGGCGACGATGATGAACAAGGCGCTCGAGGTGATCGAGGCGCGATGGCTGTTCGACCTCGAGCCCGAGCAGATCCGCGTCGTCATTCATCCGCAGCAGATCATCCATTCGATGGTGGTGTGCCGCGACAACTCGGTGCTGGCCCAGCTCGGTACGCCCGACATGCGGGTGCCGATCGCCTACGGTCTGTCTTTCCCCGAACGCATCGAGTCGGGCGCGAGCCAGCTCGACTTCGCCACGCTCGCCGACCTGAGTTTTCGCACCCCCGATCCGGCGCGCTATCCCGGCCTGGCCCTGGCGTGGGAGACGCTGAGCGGGCCCGAAGGCAGCACGACCGTCATGAATGCGGCGAATGAGGAGTCGGTCGGAGCCTTTCTGGGCGGAACCATCCGCTTCGATCAGATTCACAGCGTGATCAAGGGCACGCTGGCGCAGCTCGAATTGCGCGGCGGCGATTGCCACTCGGTCGAGGCGCTGCTCGCGCTCGACACGCTCGCCCGCCGTCATGCGGCGCAGCTCGTGAAGAACCTGGCCCGATGATCATCACCGTTCTCGCGTTCGTCCTCCCGCTCGGCGTGTTGATCGTGATCCACGAGTACGGCCACTACCGCGTCGCCGTGGCCTGCGGGGTCAAGGTGCTGCGCTTCTCGGTCGGCTTCGGGCGCGTCGTGTGGCGCCGCCAGGCCACGCCCGACAGCACCGAGTTCGTCCTGTCGGCACTGCCGCTGGGCGGCTATGTGCGCATGCTCGACGAGCGCGAGGGGCCGGTCGCACCGCGCGACCAGCACCTCGCCTTCAACCGCAAGCCGCTGTGGAAGCGCGCCGCGATCGTGGCCGCCGGCCCGATCGCCAACCTGCTGCTGGCGGTGCTGCTGTATGCCGCGGCGCACTGGATCGGGGTCGACGAGCCGCGCGCCCTGCTCGGCCCGCCCGCGGCCGACAGCCTGGCCGACCGCGCCGGCCTGCGCGCCGGCGACTGGGCACGCGCGGTCTCCAGCGACGGCAGCGAGTGGACC
>JBDSBD010000215.1:0-2988 GCA_039921765.1 Burkholderiaceae bacterium | reverse complement strand
AGGCCGGTGCGGGGCGTCCGGCGAGCGCGAAGCCCCGCGCCGCCGCGCCGGCGGCGCGCAAGGTCACCCGCGTCGTCGGCGTCAAGTCGTCAAAGGGTGTGACGCCGGCGGCCAAGCGCCCCGCCGCGAAGAAGGCCCCGGCCCGCAGGAAACCTGTCACGCGCGGATGAGGCTGCTGCTGGTCGCCGTCGGCCAGCGTCAGCCGGCCTGGGCTGGCACCGCCTACGCCGAGTTTGCCAAGCGCTTCCCGCCCGAATTGCGGTTTGAGCTCAAGGCCGTGAAGGCCGAGGCGCGCGGCACGAAAACGCCGGAGCAATTGATGGCCGCCGAAGCGGTGCGTCTCGGGGCCGCGTTGCCCCGGGGCGTGCGCCGCGTCATCCTCGACGAACGCGGTGCACGCCTCACGACGCGCCAGCTCGCGGCGCGGCTGCAGGCCTGGATGGGCGATGGACGCGACGTTGCGCTGATCGTCGGCGGGCCGGACGGGCTGGATGCGACCTTGAAGGCCAGCGCCGACGAGACCTTGCGATTGTCCGACCTCACCTTGCCGCACGCCTTCGTGCGCGTGCTGCTGGCCGAGGCGCTGTACCGCGCCTGGACGGTGATGGTGAACCACCCGTACCACCGCGAGTGAGTGCCGTGAACCCACCGGACTTCATCTACCTCGCCTCGCAAAGCCCGCGCCGCCGCCAGTTGCTTGACCAGCTCGGCGTGCGCCACGAGTTGCTGTTGCCGCGCCGCGATGAAGACGCCGAAGCCCTTGAGGCCGAGCGCGCCGGCGAGCTGCCGCGCGACTACGTGGAGCGCGTGACGCGCGCCAAGCTGCGTGCCGCGCGCGCCAGGCTGCGCGCCAGCGGATTGCCGCCAGCCCCCATCCTGTGCGCCGACACGACGGTGGCGCTCGGGCGGCGCATTCTGGGCAAACCGCTCGACGCCGTCGATGCCCTGGCGACCCTGAGCTTGCTCTCGGGCCGCACCCACCGCGTGATCACCGCGGTAGCGCTGGCCGCGGGGCGGCGCGAGTCGCTTGCGGTGAACACCTCGAAGGTACGCTTCGCGGCGATTCCGATGGCGGCGATCGAGCGCTATGTGGCGACCGGCGAGCCGTTCGGCAAGGCCGGCGCGTATGCGATCCAGGGCGGCTTCGCGGCCTGGATCGAACGCATCGAAGGCAGTCACTCCGCTATCATGGGTTTGCCTCTGTACGAGACGGCGCAATTGCTCAGGCTCGTGCGGTTCCGGTTCTGAAGCCAGCACCGACCAGCCCACGCCGCCCATGCAAGACATCCTCATCAACTGGGCCCCGCAGGAAACACGCGTCGCGATCGTCGAGAACGGCGTGGTGCAGGAACTGCATGTCGAGCGCACGCTCGAACGCGGCCGGGTCGGCAACATCTATGCCGGGCGCGTGGTGCGCGTGCTGCCGGGCATGCAGTCGGCCTTCGTCGACATCGGCCTGGAGCGCGCCGCCTTCCTGCATGTCGCCGATGTGCAGGTGAATGGCGTGATGCCGCGGGTGGCGGGTGGCGGTGTGGCACGTGGCGACCCGACGGGCAACGCGGTGCCGCCCACGCCGATCGAGCGTCTGGTGTTCGAGGGCCAGACGCTCACGGTGCAGGTCATCAAGGACCCGATCGGCACCAAGGGCGCCCGGCTCTCGGCCCAGATCAGCATTGCCGGACGCCTGCTCGTGTTCCTGCCGCAGGACGACCACATCGGCATCAGCCAGAAGATCGGCTCGATCGAGCTGCGTGAGCAACTGCGTGCGCGCATGAGCGTGCTCGCCCAGGTGCCCGATGGCAGCGGACCAGCCGGTGGCTTCATCTTGCGCACCAATGCCGAGGAAGCCAGCGATGCAGAACTCGCGGATGACATCGCCTACCTGCGCAAGACCTGGGCGCGGGTGCGCGAGAAGAGCTTCAAATCGCCTCCCGGTACCTTGCTGCATGAAGACCTGAACCTGGTCCAGCGTGTGCTGCGCGATCTCGCGCACGATGCGACCCAGTCGATCCGGATCGATTCACACCTGCAGTTCGAACGGCTGCAGCGCTTTGGGCAGGAGTTCACGCCCGGATCGGTGGCCAAGCTGGTGCACTACGCGGGCGAGCGCCCGATCTTCGATCTGTACAACATCGACGAAGAGATCGCGCGCGCGCTGGCGCGCCGGGTCGACCTCAAGTCGGGCGGCTACCTCATCATCGATCAGACCGAAGCGCTCACCACCGTCGACGTGAACACCGGCGGCTTCGTCGGCGCGCGCAACTTCGACGACACGATCTTCAAGACCAACCTCGAGGCCGGCCAGGCCATCGCGCGCCAGCTGCGCCTGCGCAACCTCGGCGGCATCATCATCATCGACTTCATCGACATGACGCGTGAGGATCACCAGGGGGCGGTGCTCGCCGAGCTGCGCAAGCAGCTGGTCAAGGATCGAACCAAGATCACCGTGAGCGGCTTCACGCAGCTCGGGCTGGTGGAGATGACGCGCAAGCGCACCCGCGAATCGCTGGCCCACATGCTGTGCGAGCCGTGCCCGATCTGTGAAGGCAAGGGCCAGGTCAAGACGCCGCGCACCGTGTGCTACGAGATCTTGCGCGAGATCCTGCGCGAGGCGCGCCAGTTCAGCCCAAAGGAATTTCGCGTCATCGCGTCGGCGGCCGTGGTCGAGATGCTGCTCGATGAAGAAAGCCAGCACCTCGCCGGTTTGAGCGACTTCATCGGCAAGCCGATCTCGCTGCGCGCCGAAGGGCTGGGTTCGCCGGAGCAGTACGACATCGTGCTGATGTAAGCGCGCGGCGAGGCCCGTCCACAGGACGTGCCCCAGCCGCATGCCGATGCCGGACAGCCCGGGCCGCTCGCTCGGGCGGTCGAGCGGACCGGGCTCATGCCGCCGGCGCTGTGCTCCCGCGCGCCCAGCGCAGAACCTGACGCACCAGCCCGGCGAAGGCCAGCGACCAGGCCGCGAGTGCGAGGTAAAAGAACAGCGGC
>JBDSBD010000214.1:0-12272 GCA_039921765.1 Burkholderiaceae bacterium | reverse complement strand
CCGCATTGCCCGTGTGGAACCACTTCTACAACTGGCACCGACAGCATCACGGCATCGGTTGCCTGCCGCCCATCTCTCGACTTCCGGCCTCACGCAAGAACGTCTTGACTCTTCACACCTAGCTGCTGGCGACCTGCGTCACACCGGCAGGCACCAGGCAAGCCTCCTGCGGCCCACAACACACCAAAGAACATCGCGTCATCATCGCCGGGACCTGAAACCTCCAGCGCTTGCGCATCGGTACGAACATCCAGTGGCTCCACGAGCCCACGCGGGTCGGCGAACGTTGGCGAACTCATCTGACTCGCGCGCGGGCCAGTCGCCCAAGGTTCCGTGCTCCGCCTAAGTGCGGCTTTCGCCGAGAGCCAACGGGTGCAGCAGTGCCTGCTGGCAGCAGGCCGCCCACGCGCAATGCACTTCATCCTGACAGACGCCCCCGTGTTCAATTCACCCCGCTTGAACGGAGAAGGCGTCGCCCATCGTTCAGACGCCGGCTCGCCGCAGCGTGCTGGCTGCGGCGAGCGCACACAGCCCCGCAGTGAACATGGGGCCTGCGGCGCCTGCAAGCACCCCATGCCATGCCCGCATGCCCCATGCTGCAGCAATCCAGAGCACAGAGCCTACAGCCGGCAAGCCGTCGTCGACGCCATGGACGACGCGAGCACCGACGGCTGGAGCCATCACTACAACTGGCACCGCCCGCACCAGGGCATCGGCGGCGCTGTCCCGATGGCCAGATTCAAGCTGTCAGGAAACAACCTCTTGATTCTTCACAGCTAGTGCGCCTTTGCGCCTGCCCTTTGCGGCAACGCCAAGATGCACGTGATGATAAAAAGCAGCAGGACGGCAGATGCTGTGTACCGGCTCATGGCAAGGCCGCCCGCGCTAAGGGGTTTGTCCAGCAGGTCGCCGACCACCGCGCCGAGCGGCCGCGTGAGCACGAAGGCAAGCCAGAAAAGTAGCGTGCGCGACAGTTTAGTCCTGTAGTACGCGACGACGACGCAGGCCAGTAGCACCGAGAAGACGATGGCCCCGCCACCATACCCAAGGCCGGCGCTGTCGGCGGTCCAGTCGCCAAGCGCCGTGCCGAGCGTCTGCGAGAACATGATCGTGACCCAGTAGAACACCTCGACCCTTGGCGAGCTGACCGTATCGATCGAGACGGAGCCCATCGTCCGATGCCAGGTCACAAGCGACGCCACCAGCAGGAGCAGGAGCATGGCGCTGCCCCCCGCGTAACCGATGCCCAACGAGCGGTCCGCAAAGTCGGCCATGGTGGTGCCGACCGTCGTCGTTGCGATGATGGTCAGCCAGTACAGCGCAGGGTGGAAGCGCTTCGCTGAAATCTGTGCTGCCACGACCGCCAGGAAAACAACCGCGAAAATCGCGGTACCGACGAGATAGCCGAGGTTCATCGACATCGACACCGCGTCGCCGGCAGTCTCGCCCAGGGTTGTGGCCGCAATCTTGATGACCCAGAACAGCAAAGTGACTGCGGGGACCTTGCTGAGTTGGTCGTCAAGGTGATTCACTTGAATGTTGGTCATGGTTGTCATTGCATCCGGAAGATTCATTGCAACAGGTCGATGCGGCCCGCAAGGTCTGGCGCCCGCGCTCGCGCACGGGCAGCCAGGCTGGAAGCATCTTCAAGAGCGTGCTGTCGTGCAGTAGGAAGTGATGGCCCAGCGCCGCGACCGCGTGCATGCCGGCGAGCCAGATGATCGCGTCGCCCAACCACGGGTGCAGCTCGGCAAGCGTCTGGCCGACGACACGGGCCGTGGCGAACGGTGAGGACACGTCGATGCCGGTCAACAGTGTCACCGGGTGCCCTCCGAGCCAGGCCCCGAGGATGGCAGTGGACGGGACCGAGAAGAGCAGGACGTAGAGCCCGGCGTGCCCGACCTTCGCGGCCACGCGCAACCATTGTGGAGGCGAATTCGCTGCGGGTGTGCGCGGGTTGGCAAGGCGCAATCCGAGCCGGATGGCGGTGAGAGCAAAGACGGTGACCCCGAGCGTTTCGTGGATGCGACGGCCGAGGTCCATTTCGACCGAATAGATTTGCTGCTCCGAGCCGCCAGGCCCCAGGGTGAATGCGAGAAGGACAAGGATGGCGGTCGTCCAGTGCAGTGCCTGCAAGCCGCCCGGGTAGCGATTCGAGGGGTGAAGAACGTCTTTCATGACCGGGTCGGAAACTCGGGGCTTCCAGATTGCAGACGGGCCTTCGAAGCTCGGGCCTTCATTGCGCCCGCGATCGCCGGCAGAACAGACACCAGCACGACGGTCACCGAGATGAGCTTGAGGTGCTCATTCACAACGGGCAGTTCGCCGAAGAAGGCCCTCGCGTAGACAAGCGCGCCCACCCAGATGGTCGCCCCCGACAAGTTGAACGCGGCAAAGCGTCCACAGGACATCGCAGCCGCGCCCGCCAGAAACGGCGCAAGCGTTCGAACGATGGGGATGAATCGCGCCAGCACAATCGTGGCTGCGCCATGGCGTGCAAAGAAGCGACGCGTTGCGTCCAGGTGGGACGGGCGCAGCCAGCGACCCTCGAGCTTGCGCGTCACGAACGGCGCGGCGTGGCGCCCCACCTAGAAGTTCACCGTATCACCCGGCACTGCGGCTGCGATCAGGGTGGCGACCGCAACGTGAAGATGGAGGACGGCCGCGGTAGCGATGGTGCCGGTGAGAAACAGCAGCGAATCACCAGGCAGAAACGGTGCGACGATGAACCTCGTTTCGGCGAATACCACCACGGCGACCAGCCCGAGTGTGCGAGGGCCGTAGAGCGAGACCCCATGGGCAAGCGTTGAGTCCAGCGACAAGACCGACGTTGCGATGTCGCTCAGCATGCGCCGCCCCGTGGGAAGCCCATTCGATGCGTCCGATGAGACGCGCTGTCACCCATGAGGAATGCAGTCGCCATGCCTCAATCATTGCGCCGAGCGACTTAATCGCGGCTTAAAGGGAGAACGCGGCCTGGTGCGGCCGCCATTAAGTTCCCGTTAAGTGATCGACTGCGACCATCTCCAGCCCCGCCAGGCAAGCAGCCGCCTGGGCTCGCCTTCATGACCAATCACCACCTCTTTGAACTGCTCAACGCGGCGCCGGGGCTCGACGCCCTGGACCTGGGCCTTGCGCTCTTCCTCGCGGAGTGGGTCATCTATCTCGTGCCGCTTGCACTGGCAATCGCCTGGCTGCGAGGTGACGTGACGACCCAGCGTGAACTCCTTCGAGCATTCACAGCGATGCTCGTATCGCTCGCCCTGGCGCAGGCAGTGGCGCACCTTTGGCCCCAACCTCGCCCACTCGCGCTGCACCTGGGTACGCAGTACCTGACGCACAGCGTAGATCCTGGGATGCCCAGTGACCACGTCACCGTGATCTGGACTTTGGCGCTTTGGGCGCTGACGTCTGCGCGCTTCGGGCTGTGGGGCTTCCCGCTGCTGGCGCTCGGGCTCATCGTGGGCTGGAGTCGCGTGTACCTTGGCGTGCACTTCCCGTTCGACGTCCTCGCGGCATTCCCGGTCGCACTCTGTGGCGTGGTCATTGCGCGCGTGCTGCGCAGGACGCTGGTGCCGGTCGAAACGAGGGTCCTGTCCCTCTATGATGGGTGCGCCGGCTGGCTCGGGGCCAAGCTCGCTTCGGCAAGAAAGGCCTGACCACGGCGGTCTCCCGACAATGCGCATCCTTCTTATCGAAGACGACCCCATGGTCGGCAAGGCCATGCGCCAGGGGCTGACCTTGGCTGGCTTCGTGGTGGATTGGGTCATCGACGGGCGCGCGGCCGAACTGTCGTTGGGCAACGGCGTCTACGACCTTGCCATTCTGGACCTCGGCCTGCCCAAGAAGGATGGCATGCAGGTTCTGGCGACGCTGCGCCAGAGCGGCAATGGCACGCCGATTCTGATTGCCTCGGCGCGCGACACGGTTCAAGACCGCATCGCCGGCCTCGAGGCTGGTGCTGACGACTACCTTCTCAAGCCATTCGACCTGGCCGAGCTCGCGGCCAGAATTCGAGCGGTGGTCAGGCGCCACGCCGGAAGCGGTTCGCCCGTCCTGACGGTCGGCACCATCGTGCTGGACCCGGTTCGCAAGAGCGTCACGCATGAAGGACGCGAAGTCGCGCTGTCGGCCAAGGAATTTGCCGTGCTGGAGACCCTGATGCAGCGGCCCGGTGCCGTGCTGTCGCGCGAGAAGCTCGAGGAGTCGGTGTACGGTTGGGATGCGGAGGTGGGGAGCAATGCCATCGAGGTGCACCTGCATCATTTGCGGCGCAAATTGGGGGCCTCGGTCATCAGGAACGTTCGGGGTCTGGGCTACCGCGTGACCGAGGGCTGATGCGTTCCATCGAGCGCTCGTTGCTGGCGTGGGTCATTGGCGCGCTGAGCCTGGGCAGTGTCCTGGTCATGATCGTTTCGTACCTGGTGACGCTCGAAGAAATGGACGAGGTCTTCGACGCGGGACTTCGCAACATCGCCGAGGCGGTGTCGAGCTATCACAGCGGTCACGGCCCCAACGTCGACCGCCCGTGGGTGCTTTCACCGACCGACGAGTCGGATGGTGATTCGGAAATCGTCACGCTCACGTGGTCACTGTCAGGGCAGCGTCTCTATGTCTCGAACCCGAAGGTCGACATTCCCTTCATCGACAAGGAGGGACTTTCGCGTTCTGTCGTCGACAGCGCCGCATGGATCGTCTACACCGATGTGCGCACGGACGGCATCTCGCAGGCGGCGCAGCGCGTTTCCGCGCGACGCGAGATGGCGCGCGAGTCCGCTGCGAAGGTGCTTCCACCCATGCTGGCGCTCGTGGTGCTCGTCGGGGGCCTGCTCGTGTTCGCGCTGCGGCGCGGCATGCAACCGCTCGATAGTGCGGCGCGTGATGTGGCGGCACGAAGCGCTACCGCGCTCGACCCCATTGGGGCGGAGGATGTGCCCAAGGAACTCGTTCCTCTCGTATCGTCCATCAACGGCCTGATTCAGCGCTTGTCCGTTGCGTTCTCGGCGCAGCGGCGCTTCCTCGCAGAGGCTGCGCACGAACTGCGCACGCCGCTCACCGCCCTGCGATTGCAGTTGCAGATCCTGAAGCTCTCCACCGAACAGCAGGCCCATGACGATGCGATCGCGGAACTCGAGTCCGGTGTGGAGCGTTCCCAGCACCTGATCGAGCAATTGCTGCAGGTGGCCCGATCGGAGCCTGACGGTCAGCCATTCCACACCGACGTTGTCGACCTTGGGGAGCTCGTTCAGACTGTGGTCGAGGGGCTTTGGGCACAGGCTGAGCATGCAGGCATCGATCTGGGCGTCGGCATCGCCGAGTCGGTCAAGGTGGGCGGCGATCGACAGCAACTGATGCTGCTTCTGGGCAACTTGGTGGCGAACGCCCTGCGCTACACACCCGAAGGCGGTGTGGTCGACGTCCACGCCGGGCTGGCGGATGGACATCCGACGCTGCGCGTCGTCGACAACGGTCCGGGCATCCCCGAGGCCGAACGCGGTCGTGTCTTCGACCGGTTCTACCGTGGCGAAGACGCGCAATCCCTGTCGCGGGACGGCGGAGGAAGCGGGCTGGGTCTGTCCATTGTTCACTCCATCGCTTCCCGCCATCGAGCGACGGTGACTCTGCACACCGCGCCATCCGGAGCAGGCCTCGAGGTTCGCGTCGTCTTTCCGAGGGCTTGAACCGTCGCGACCCTCGCTCCGTGCGCGAGCGGCCCTGGTGCATGCAAGGTTCTATCGAACGGATGGATCGGCGCAGCCCAACGATTGCACAGCGGCGGGCGAGGCAAGCGCGAACCGCCACAACGTCGTCTTCCCCTCGACCACGACCCGCCTTGCATGCTCAAGAAAAGGGTACCTCGTCGGAGCGTCACTGCTTGCAATCACCCAACTGACCGGCGAGCGGCACAACAGCCGCGGAATCTGTGTTGCGGTCAGCAGATTTCGTTTTCCGACAGCGCCCGAGAAATGCGCCGCATCGGCCATTTCCTTGCGCCAGTTGTCGTGCAATGGGACGTCTGCGGCGTCCCAGTCGGCGACGACAACGATCGGAAAGCGCAAGCGTGCGTACACAGGGACGTCGTAGTAGTAGTCATCGAGCATGACGACGGGCTCGTTGGCCGAGCGCTGTGCGCCCAGCGCGCGGGCTATGTCGCGGGTGGAGTGGACCGGGTACAGCGCGAGGACGGCAACTGCGACCAGGCAAAGAAGTGCGGCCCCGCCGATGCTGGCCCACCAGAAGTGCTGCTCGCGTGGCGTCGGCGTCGGCGTCGGCGTCCCGAATCGGGCATAAGCGCTGGCCACGAGGTATGACAGCGGCGGCACGGCCGGCAAGACGTAGCCCAGAAGCTTCGATTGCGGCAGCGAGAAGAACAGCACGACCATGGCGAGCCAGAGCCACATCAACGAGTTCACAGACGCCTGGGGCCCTCCGCGCACTTCGCGACGACGCAACTGACGATACAGCCAGAAGAGCCAGGGAAGCGTGAACAGCACAAGGACCGCCGGGTAGAACCAGAACGGTTGGACGTTGTTGAAGCCGCCTTGCGTGAAGCGCTGGAAATGTTGAACCACGATGAAGTAGTGAAAGAACTCCGGGAAGCGTTCCTGCATCAGGACGAACCAGGGACCGGCAACGAGCAAGAATGCCGCGATCCCCGGCAACCAGAGCAGCCGAAGCATGACCCGCCACCGGCCATTGGCAAGCAACCATGCCCCCACCACGAGGGTTGGAATCACCACGCCAATGAGGCCCTTGGCCAGGACCCCGAGCGCAGCAAACAGGTACGCACCGGCGAGCGCGCGGCGCCAGGCAAGGCGGGTCTCCATGCACAGCGCGGCGTGCGCCAGCAACACGACGGTGGCCGTGATGCAGCCGGCAACCAGCATGTCGAGGTTCGCAAACTGCGCGCCGATGAAGAACAGCGGCTGCACCAGCAGCGCGACCAGTGTCAACAGGGCGGTCCGCTCGTTCACCCATCGTCGAATGAAAAGATACAGCGACGTCGCACCGAGCCATGCGCCGAGCAGCGGTGCGACCCGAGCTGCCCACTCGTGCAAGCCGAACGTCGACATCGAAAGCGCTGTCATCCAGTAGAAGAGGGGAGGCTTGTGAAAGAAGGGCAACCCGTTCAAGGTGGGCGTGAGCCAATCGCCAGAGCGCATCATTTCCCAGGCAACGCTGACGTAGCGCCCCTCGTCGGGCAACATCAGCGGCCTTGCCCACGCAGACGCCGCAAGCCAGATGAATGTCAACGCGGCGACGGCGTCCGGGCGACGCCAGCGCTGCCGGGCAGAGGCCATCACGCGCGAGAGGCCGTCAAGCCCTGAGCCAAGTCTCTGCAAGGGATCAACAGCGGACGCGCCTTGGCCTCTTCGAAGGTGCGGCCGAAGCACTCGCCCACCACACCCAGCGAGATCAACCGGATGGCTGCAAGGCGCATCGTATCGACCACGATGGTGGTCAAGCCGGTCACCTCGTGACCGTCGACGAAATGGCGCGCCGTGAGATCGGCACCGCAGATGAAGACCCGCATTGCCGGGGTGAATCCGACCACGCGCACGGCCCGCCGCGGCGACGTCGTGAACCCGCTCAACCCGTCACGCGATGGGCGGGCAAGTCGCCGCGGACTGAAGTGCCCCTGGCCGTGGGCGCGTGGATGGGAACGGGAGGTCACGGCTGGCGCGCCGCGTCGCCGCGGCTTCGCTCGGGCAAAGCCGTGTTCCCGGCCGGGGCACGGGCTGGCGTGAGGCGGCCTTGCGTTACCCAGCGGGTCGCCTTCATCACGCGTCCGTGGAACGATTGCAGTCATGCACCACCCGGCAAACTCGTTTGGATTCGCCAAGTGTTCTGCCGCCACGCTTAAGTGCCACTTAAGCACCCGGTGGGGAAGGTCGAAGCCGCAGCCTCGGCCGCCGACGTGAATCTCGCCAACAGCTTCTTGCCGTTGGCGGGGCGATCCCTGCAAGCGTGGTGGCGAGAGCCCGGCTGCGTCGCGAGTTGTGCCAATGCAAGCCACGCGGATTCGACGTTGATAGACTGCAACGATGAAGCCGCATACGGCCGCCTGCACCAGCCTGCGTGAATCCGAAGCACAGCACATCGAGGCGCGGGTCGGCGTGTTCTGGCGCGATCGCGAGACGCCGACCGCCCACACAGGGCCCACACGCCATGCGCGAATTCGCGCGATGAACCTGTCCTGCGATTCGTTCACCTGCGTGGCAACCGACCATCCACGCGTGGACATCGACGATGTCGGATCCGTGACGGCCTTGCGGGTGATCGAGGCCTTGCGCGGCATCACTGGCAACGCGGCGCGTGCCGACGCTGACGCTCGCAGCGTCGCCCGACATCGGGAATGTGAGACATGGATGACGACACCGGGCACTTGATGCCGCGTCGAACGCGGACGAGCGTTGCAGGCTTGCCAGCGTGATGGCACGCACCGAGTCGGGCGCGGCCCGATCAGGCGACCCTTCCCTGCGCGATGCCGAGGAGGTGGCCCGCGCCCTTGACGCGGACCTGCAGCACGGGCTGACTTCGCAAGAGGCTTCGCGCCGGCTTGCGCGGGACGGGCCGAACGAACTGCGCGCCGCAGCCGTTCGATCCCTGTGGCGCCGCGTGCTGGCGCAGTTCCAGGATCCGCTGGTGTACCTGCTGCTGGTCGCGGTGGCGATTGCGATCGTCGCCTGGCTGATCGAGGGGCGTGTCGGTTCGCCGGTGGATGCGATTGTCATCGGCATGGTCGTGCTCCTCAATGCCACGCTCGGCTTCGTTGAAGAGGCACGGGCCGAGAACGCGGTTGCCGCGCTCGCGCGCATGACCGCGGTCACTTCGACCGTGCTGCGCGACGGCCGGGAACAGCGCGTGCCGAGCGCGCAGTTGGTGCGGGGTGACGTGCTCATGCTCGCCGAAGGTGACGCGGTCGGCGCCGATGCGCGGCTGCTGGAGGCCAACACCTTGCGCATCCTGGAAGCCTCGCTCACCGGCGAGAGTGAGGCCGTGTTGAAGGATGCCGCGACCCTGCCCGCGGCCGCGGCGTTGGGCGACCGGTTGAACCTCGTGTTCAAGGGCACCGCCGTTGCGCAGGGAACCGGCCGCGCCGTGATCACTGCCACCGCCATGCACACGGAAATGGGCGCCATTGCCGGCATGCTCGATGCAACGGTCGAAGTGCAGACGCCGCTGCAAATGGAAGTCGCGCGCATC
Organism: Burkholderiaceae bacterium; assembly: GCA_039921765.1. GTDB lineage: Bacteria > Pseudomonadota > Gammaproteobacteria > Burkholderiales > Burkholderiaceae_C > JBDSBD01. The sequence goes on along the minus strand of JBDSBD010000214.1, from coordinate 3,065 downwards.
GGCCGCATGCTGGCAATCGCGGTGGTGGCGATCGCGCTCATCGTGGTTGGCACCGTCCTGCTGCTGTCGGACATCCAAAGCGCGGCCGACGTCATCAGCGTGCTGCTGCTTGGCGTGTCGCTGGCTGTGGCCGCCGTGCCGGAAGGCCTGCCGGCGATCCTGTCGGTGGTGCTGGCGCTCGGCGTGCAACGCATGGCCAGGCGCAACGCTGTCGTCAAGAAGCTGTCGTCGGTGGAGACGCTGGGCTCCGCCTCTGTGATCTGCACCGACAAGACCGGCACGCTGACGCGCTCGGAGATGACGGTCGTGCGCGTGCTCACGGCGTCCGGCGGCAGCGACATCAGTGGCGCCGGCTACGCGCCGCAGGGGCAGGTGCGCAACGCGGGTCGCGCGCTCACCAGCGGTCCGCTCCATGCCGAGCAGGTCGTCGTGCTCAGTGGTGGCAGTCTTGCCAGCAATGCCGATCTGCGCCAGGCCGACGACGGGGCCTGGGAGATCCAGGGCGACCCGACCGAGGCCGCCTTCCTGGTGGCCGAGCGCAAACTGGGCGTGAGCGAGCGGCGCGAACGGCGCTTCGAGCGCGTCGCCGAGATCCCGTTCAGCTCGGAACGCAAGATGATGTCCACCATCGAGCGCGACCACGAACACGGCGGCGCCCTGGTTGTCATCACCAAGGGCGCACCCGACGTGCTGCTGGAACGCTGCACTCACGTGCGCGTGGGCATGGACGTGCTGCCGTTCGACGCCGCGCGCCGCGCGCGCGCCGCGGCCGATGTCGACGCGCTGTCTGACGAGGCCCTGCGCACGCTCGCGGTGGCCTACCGACCCTTGACCGCGAAGGAAGACCCGTCGCAGGCCGCATCGAGCCCGGAGCAGTTGGAGCGCGACCTGATCTTCGTCGGCACGGTCGGCATCGTCGACCCGCCGCGCGAGGAGGCGGCAACCGCGATCCGCGAGGCGCAACGCGCCGGCATCCGCGTCATCATGATCACCGGCGACCATCCGCGCACCGCGGCGCGCATCGCCACCGACCTGGGGCTGGCGGCGCACGGGGCCAAGCCCCTGACCGGCGCTGACCTGGACCGGCTCGACGCGGCCGGTCTTGCAGCCGCCGTGCGCGCGACCTCGGTCTACGCCCGCGTGGCGCCGGTGCACAAGCTGCGCATCGTCGATGCGTTGCAGGCCGACGGCAACATCGTGGCCATGACGGGCGACGGCGTCAACGACGCACCGGCGCTGAAGTCGGCCGATATCGGCGTGGCCATGGGCATCACCGGCACCGAGGTCACCAAGGAGGCGGCCAAGATGATCCTGGCCGACGACAACTTCGCGACGATTGTCGAGGCGGTGCGCGAGGGCCGCGGCATCTTCGACAACATCCGCAAGGCCCTGCGCTACCTGTTGTCGTCCAACATGGGTGAAGTGTTGACGGTTTTCCTGGGCGTGATCGGCGCCGGTGTCATCGGCCTCGACGCAGGCGGTGCCAACGGCGCGCTGGTGCTGCCGCTGCTCGCGACGCAGATTCTGTGGATCAACCTCGTCACCGACTCCGGCCCGGCGCTGGCGATGGGTGTCGACCCTGCCACCGACGACGTGATGGCGCGCCCGCCGCGCAAACCGAGCGAGCCTGCGATCGACGCGCGCATGTGGCGGGGCGTGATCGAAATCGGGCTGGTGATGGCCGCAGCGGCACTGCTGACCATCGACCTCTACCTGCCGGGCGGCCTGCTCGAAGGCATCATTCAGCACGAGCACAGCCTCGACAATGCGCGCACCGCGGGCTTTACCGTGCTGGTGTTCGCCCAGTTGTTCAACTGCTTCAACGCACGCTCGGAAACTATCAGCGCGTTCCACCACCTGTTCGTCAACCCATGGCTGTGGGGCGCGATCGCGCTCTCGGTGCTGCTCCAGGTGGCGGTGGTCAACCTCAGCTGGCTCAACGTTGCGTTCGGCACCGTGCCGATGAGTCTCGATCAGTGGTGCGTCTGCGTCGCGATGGGAAGTACCGTGTTGTGGTTCGGTGAGCTGCGCAAGTTCATGTTGCGTCTTGTGCGATAGCTTTGCCGCTGGAGCCGCTGTCGCAGTTCGCGCTCTGCGTGGCGCCGACTGCGCGCGCCGGCCACGTCCACGGTGGGGGGCGTGAACACCGGTACCGCTTTGCCAGGAGCCAAATCGCGGCGCGGCGGGCGACCTGGCGCGTGCGCTCCAGCAACCTGACTGCGCCATTTACCTGGTCGGGCTGCTGGGACAGTCGATCGCAGCACGCCGCCAGTGAGCCCGGAGCCGGTTGCTGGCTGCGTTTCGCGTCAAGCCTGCTCGGCGCGCGAAGGCGCTCGAAAGCCCGCACGCGCGCCAAGCGCTGGTGCCAGTCAAGCCAGATTCGATTGACCGAATTGCCCGCGATCTCGATGCTCAGCCCGCAGAGCCAGGCGATCGCCGCGCGATGTCCACTTCGAGCCACGCGCTGGCCAGCTGCGCCGGCTCCAGCGGCAGCGCCGCATCGACGACGAGGGCGTGCGCGGCCTCGCCGCCTTCGAGCGCTTCGTCAAACTCACGCAGGCGATCGAGCACACCCTCATCGGCCTCGGAGGCGTCGCTGCCGGCCGCGCGGCGCTGCGCAATGCGCTGGCGCAGCAGCTGCATCGGGGCGCGGCAGTCGAGGATCGTGAAGGGCAGTGCCATCGATTCGGCAAGCGCGGCGAAGCGGGTACGTTCATCGCGGCGCAGGAATGCCGCATCGACGACCACCGCCCAGCCGGCCTCGAGCGCGCCGCGCGCCACATCCTGCAGCCGCGCGTAGGTGCGCTGCGTCGTTGCCGTGTCGTAGATGCCACCGGCCACGCCGCCCGACGATGCCAGCGCGCCGAGCCCGTGCAGCCGCTTGCGCTCGACATCGGAGCGCACGCGGATCGCGCCGGCGTGCTCGATCAGTGCCTGCGAGACGAAGGTCTTGCCCGACACCGGCAGGCCGCGCGTGATCGCCAGGCGCGGGTCGGCGCCAGTGGCAAGGGCCACCGCCAGCGCGGTGTAGTTCGCCGCTTCGCCGCGCCGGCCGTCGGTCAGCG
>JBDSBD010000213.1:0-6009 GCA_039921765.1 Burkholderiaceae bacterium | reverse complement strand
CCCAGCATCACGCCGCCGTTCCAGATCGACGACGACAACCTCTCGGAAACCACGCGCCTCACGCATCGCGTGCTCGACCTGCGCCGCCCGCCGATGCAGCGCAACATGATGCTGCGTTACCGGGTCGCGATGGAGGTGCGCAAGTTCCTCGACGCGAACGGGTTCATCGACATCGAAACACCGATGCTCACCAAGAGCACGCCCGAGGGGGCGCGCGACTACCTGGTGCCGAGCCGCGTGCACGACGGCATGTTCTTCGCGCTGCCGCAGTCGCCCCAGCTCTTCAAGCAGTTGCTGATGGTGGCCGGGTTCGATCGCTACTACCAGATCACCAAGTGCTTCCGCGACGAAGACCTGCGCGCCGACCGCCAGCCCGAGTTCACGCAGATCGACATCGAAACCTCGTTCCTCGACGAGGAAGAGATCCGCTCGATGTTCGAGGGCATGATCCGCAGCACCGTGATGCACGCGATCGGCGTTCAGCTGCCCGCCTTCCCGGTGATGAAATACGCCGACGCGATGCGCCTGTACGGCTCCGACAAGCCCGACCTGCGTGTCAAGCTCGAGCTGACCGAGCTCACCGACGTGATGCGCGATGTCGACTTCAAGGTCTTCTCAGGCCCGGCGCAGATGCCCGATGGCCGCGTGGTCGCGCTGCGCATTCCGGGGGGTGGCGAAATGACGCGCGGCGAGATCGACGCCTACACCGAGTTCGTGAAGATCTACGGCGCCAAGGGGCTGGCGTGGATCAAGGTCAACGACGTGGCCAAGTGCCGCGAGGGGCTGCAGTCGCCGGTGGTCAAGAACCTGCACGATGCGGCGCTGGCCGAGATCCTCAAGCGCAGCGGCGCGCAGAGCGGCGACCTGCTGTTCTTCGGCGCCGATCGCGCCAAGATCGTGAACGACGCGATCGGCGCCTTGCGGGTGAAGATCGCCCACAGCGACTTCGGCAAGGCGCACGGCATGGTGCAGGGCCAGTGGGAGCCGCTGTGGGTGGTCGACTTCCCGATGTTCGAGTACGACGACGCGGCGCAGCGCTGGAACGCGGTGCACCACCCGTTCACGAGCCCGAAGGACGGCCACGAGGACTGGCTGGAGAGCGATCCCGGGCGTTGCATCTCGAAGGCCTACGACGTGGTGCTGAACGGCGTCGAGCTCGGCGGCGGATCGGTGCGGATCCATCGCGAAGAGGTTCAGAGCAAGGTGTTTCGCGCGCTCAAGATCGACGCCGAGGAGGCGCAGGCCAAGTTCGGTTTCCTGCTCGATGCGCTGCAGTACGGCGCGCCGCCGCACGGTGGCATCGCGATCGGCCTCGACCGTTTCGTGATGCTGATGACGGGCGCCGAATCGCTGCGCGACGTGATCGCGTTCCCGAAGACCCAGCGCGCGCAGGACCTGTTGACGAACGCGCCGAGCGCGGTCGACGACAAGCAGCTGCGCGAACTGCACATCCGCTTGAGGAACGTGCAGGGCGTGGCGTGAATGGCTAAAATGGCCACTCCTTGATTTGCCGGGGAGTTGTCATGAACGTCACCGCCACCGAAGCCAAGAACCGCCTGGGGCAGGTGCTCGAACAGGCGCAAAGCAAGCCGGTCTTCATCGAGAAGGCGGGGCGGCGTCACAGCGTCGTGCTGGGCGTCGAGCAGTACGACGCGCTGTTGCTCGCCGCGCAGCGAGGAGCGGAGCCGGGCGCAGGAGCCGGCAAGCGCTTCTACGCGCAGTACAAGGAATGGGTGGACGAGCAGAACCGCCTGGTCGAAGCCTACGGAGTGTTCGGCGAAGAATGGCGCCCGTGGTAGCCCGTGTGGCTCGCGCGGCGCAGTTTGATGTGTTCGAGAACCCGAACCGCGTGCAGCGCGAAGGGTTTCCGTACCTCGTCGTGATCCAGAACGATCAGCTCGATCACTACAGCACCCGGCTGGCGATGCCGCTGGCGCGGCTGGCAAATGTGCCGTCGGTCCTGCCGCGGCGCCTGACGCAGACGGTACGGGTGGCCGGCGAGGCCCTTCATCCCGCCGCCCACCTCAGCGCGCCGCTTCCTCAACGCATCCTGGGCCGTCCGGTCGCCTCGCTCAGAGCCCAGGCCGATGTCTTGCGCGACGCACTCGACGCGGTGATCAGCGGCGTGTGAACGTGGGCTCAGCCGCGCGCCCGCCGAAGATTCCCGAATCGGTGCTGGTGGTGATCCACACGGCCGAGCTCGAGGTCTTGCTGATCCAGCGCGCCGATGGCCCCGACTTCTGGCAGAGCGTGACCGGCTCGAAGGATGCCCTGGACGAGCCGGCCGCCACCACGGCGCGGCGCGAGGTCTTCGAGGAGACCGGCATCGAGGTCGGCTCGGCCCGGGTGCCGCTGGCCAACCTGCGCGACTGGCATCTGAGCAATGTCTATGAGATCTACCCGATCTGGCGGCATCGCTATGCTGCGGGTGTGACCCACAACACCGAATTCGTGTTCGGCCTGCGCGTGCCACGAGATATTGCCATCACGCTGGCGCCGCGCGAGCACGTCGCGCACGCGTGGCTGCCCTGGCGCGAGGCGGCCGACCGGTGCTTCTCGCCGTCCAACGCCGAAGCGATCCTGCAACTGCCGCGCTTGTACTGACCGGCATCCGCCCTCATCTTCCCCTGATGCTCAATCCGACTCCAACCGCCATCGCCAGTGCCGTGCAAAGCACGCTCCATCCAGCGCACGTCCTGCGGGTGGCGACCTACAACATCCACAAGGGTGTGCGCGGCGTGGGGCCGCGCAAGCGCCTCGAGATCCACAACCTCGGCCTGGGCATCGAGGCCCTCGACACCGACCTCGTGTTCCTGCAGGAAGTGCGACTCGCCAACCGTATCGAGGCGCGGGACTTCCCCGACACCTACATCGGCTGGCCGCGCATGCCGCAGGCCGACTTCCTCGCGCCCGAGGGCTACGAGGTCGCGTATCGCACCAACGCAACCACGCGCTACGGCGAGCACGGCAACGCGCTGCTGTCGCGCTGGCCACTCGGCGACGTGGTGGGGCATCGCGACGTCTCCGACCACCGCTTCGAGCAGCGCGGTGTGCTGCACGCGCAGGTCAACTGGAACGGCCTGCGGGTGCATGCGATCGTCGCGCACTTCGGGCTGATGCATGCGAGCCGGGTGCGCCAGGTGCAGCGGCTGGCCGCATTCATCGACGCCGAGGTGCCGGCCAACGAACTGATGATCGTCGCCGGTGATTTCAACGACTGGGCCACCAAGCTCGACGCGCCGATGCGCGATCTGGGTCTGGGGCGCGCGATCGCCGGGCTCGGCAGGGCGGGGCGCATGAACACCTTCCCGTCGCGCCTGCCGGTGTTCTCGATGGATCGCATCTACACGCGCGGGCTCGAATGCGTGTCCACCCTCGTGCCGCACGGTGCGGCGTGGACGCGCATGTCCGATCACCTGCCGCTGGTCGCTGAACTGGTGCTTGCGTAGCGCGGCTCGGCGATGCGCTGGCTCAGGCCGCATCACGAACTCACGCTGCTCCGGGGTGGCGACATGCTGTTCCCGGCGATGGCCCGGGCCATCGGCGCGGCGCATGCCAGCGTGCTGCTCGAAACCTATATCTTCGACTTCGACCGCTCCGCGATCCAGGTGGCCGAAGCGCTCGAGGCGGCGGCGGCGCGCGGCGTGGCGGTGCACGTGGTGGTCGACGGCGTGGGCACCGGCGAGATCCCGCCCGAGTGGCGCCAGCGCTGGCAGCACGCCGGAGTCCAGTGGCGCGTCTACAACCCGGCGCGCGGCTGGCGCCTGATGCTTCCCAGGCGCTGGCGCCGCATGCACCGCAAGCTGTGCGTGGTCGATGCCGAGGTGGCGTTTTGCGGCGGCATCAACCTGCTCGACGACCACTTCGATCCCAACCATGGCGCGCTCGAGCGCCCGCGCTTCGATTTCGCGGTGCAGGTGCGCGGCCCGCTGGTGGCCGACGTGCACGAGACCATGGCGCGGCTGTGGGCGCGCCTGCAGATCGGGCATGAGGTGCACCGGCACGATCTCGAGGCCGCGCTGCAGGCCGCGCGTGCGGCGGTGCAGGCCGGCACGGATCGGGGCGACGAAGGGCTGAAGGGCGTGGCCGCGCGCGTGGGCCGCGGCGCGGTGGCGGCACTCGTGCTGCGCGACAACGTGCGTTTTCGCAGCAGCATCGAGCGCACCTACCGGCTCGCGATCGCACGCGCCAGTAGTGAGATCCTGATCGCCAACGCCTACTTCATTCCCGGCGTGCACCTGCAGCGCGCGCTGCTGCGTGCCGCCGGGCGCGGCGTGCGCGTCACGCTGCTGCTGCAGGGTCGCTACGAATACTTCATGCCGTATCACGCAAGCCGCGCGGTCTACGGCGTGCTGCTCGATGCCGGCATCCAGATCATCGAGTACGAGGCGAGCTTCCTGCATGCCAAGGTTGCGGTGATGGACGGTCGCCAGAGCGCGCTGGCCACCGTGGGCTCGTCGAACCTCGAACCGCTGAGCCTGCTGCTGGCGCGCGAGGCCAACGTGTTCGTGCGCGACAACGCCTTCGCAGGCGAGCTGCGCTCCCACCTGCTCGACGCGATCGAACACCATGGCCGTCGCGTCGACCCCGCGGAGCACAGCCAGCGCTCGCTGGCCAACCGCGCGTTGACGTGGGTGGCCTACGCGCTGATGCGCGTTGCGCTGTTCGTCAACGGCAAACAATACTGACAACACGGACGGCCACGCGTGGCATGTGAGCCCCACAAGCCGTGCGCAATCGGCGTCACAGCCGGCCCGTCAGGTCGGCGCCAAAGCGGTTGTCGCCGGGGCTGCCACGCAAGAAGCCGTTCTCGATCAGCGCCCAGAACGTGCCGATCACCGGGATGAAATTGATCAACACCCACCAGCCCGATTTGTTGCGGTCGTGCCAGCGTTTGACCGTGACCGCGATCGCCGGCCACAGGATCAGCAGGTTGGCCACGCCTTCGGCGACGCGGTCGGGAACGCCGGCGATGCCCAGCAGCAACATCACGAACACCGCGGCGAGCAGCAGCGCGAGCACGCCGTAGAGCCAGAAGGTCTTGCGCGGGATTCGCCCCTCGAGGCTGAACAGGATCTGCAGCGGCGTCATCGGCTCATCGAACAGGCCGGGCGTGGCTGGCGGTGATTCGGTCGAGAGGCGCATCGGCCGGCTCCGTGGTGTGAAGAGAGAAGCGGATCGGGCGACGCGGCCCGAGCCCCGGGAGACGAGGATTGTACGGGCGCCGGGCGATATCGATCGCTGCGCCCTCGAAACGCGTCATTTCGCGTCAAAGGCGCGTGAAACCGTCAACGCGACCGGCACAGCGGCGTGCGGCCCTCGACACCGCGCCGCTGGCGCTGCGTCAACGCAGCGCGTCGCGCAGCGCCGTGGCCGCGCGCAGCGCACCTACCTCGATGCCGTTCCAGTTGCGCAGGTGCACGTCGCTCAGCGTGCGCATGAAACTCGCGTCCGGATCGGCGAGCGGGAGCAGCCCCTCGATCACCGCGGCCATGCTGACCTCGGCAGCGCGGGCGTTGTTGCCGTCGTCGATCTTGATCGCCACGCCCAGGCCCAGCTCGGGAAGTGCGGCGCAGAACATGCCCTCGGCACCGACCTTGCAGAACACGCGTGCGCCGAAGTGCTCCATCACGCGCGTGTCGAAGCGGTTCGTGCCGGCGACCATGAACGGCGCGCTCGCCACCGCGGCGCGCAAGCGCTTCGCCGCACCTGCATGGCCGGAGCTCAGGCGGACGCCGGTGCCGACACGCGCGAAGGCCAGCGCCAATGCGCGCAGCGGGACCGCATAGGTCGGGATCGAGCAGCCATCGGTGCCGCGCGGCGTGTGCGCAAGGTCGTGGCCGGTGGCGGCCTGCAGCGCGGCCGTCACCTCGCGCATCACCGCGTGATCGGGCCCGACATAGCCGCGCGCGTACTGGCGCAGATCCACTTCCGAGCTCTGGCCGCGGTGCAGCGCGCACGCCAGGCACAGGAAGCCGGAGTACTTGCCCGAGCAGTTGTTGTTCAACG
>JBDSBD010000212.1:0-9990 GCA_039921765.1 Burkholderiaceae bacterium | reverse complement strand
AAGCGAAGCGTCGTCGTCATCGAGCCGGGCGCCTTCGACAGTTGGCTCGGCGGAACGATCGAGGAAGCAAGGGCGCTCATCCGGCTGAGTCCGGTCGAGATTTTTGCGGCGGGTCCCGATCGCTGATCGGGCCCGTTCGGCTCGACGGCAAGGCCTTCTGCTCTCGAGTCCATGGGCGCTCGTCACGGCGAAGGCTGCGTGCGCCCGGCTTCATCGGAAAGACACACTCGCAAATCCTCGGCCGCCCCCGGGGACAGCGTCGCGATTCCCCTCAACGGCTCCAGCTGACCCGGGGACTTGAAGCCTCTTCCGGCTGGGCCCCACGCGTTGTCGGCTGAAGTGCTCGCAGCCGGCTGGCGCTGGCGCGCCGGGGCGCAAACCTGGAGTTATTTGGCAGTTCGGCACGGCGCTCCTGCGCTACGCTTGCAACCATGCCTACACCCGAACTTTTCGATCTGCTGGCGGTTGGCGCGCTGGCGCAACCGGCGCCGCACGCGCTCGAGCCGTCGGCGCATGGCGCTTTCGTGCTGCGTGCCGGCGATGGCGTGGTGCAGGCGCGCGAACAGCTCGCGCAGCGGCCGTGCGACGCGCTGCTGCTCGATGCCGCCGCCACGGGCGACGTGCTCGGGTTGGTCGATGAGCTGGTGGCGTCGACCGCGATCCTGATCGCGACCCCACAGGCCGGCGATGCGGCCGAAGCGATCGGCTGGTGGCAGCGCGGCGTGCAGGACGTGATCACTCCCGAGTTGCTCGGCATGGCCGGCCTGGCGCCGCGCATCCGTGCCGCGATCGAGCGCACGCGCTTCGAGTGCGCGCGGCGCGACGCGCAGGCCACGGCCTACGCCACCGATCTGGAAACCGGCTTGCCGCACCGCCAGCAGCTCATCGAGCACATGAGTCAGCTGATCGCGCTGCGTGAGCGCGAGCCGGCGCCGATGGCGCTGCTGGTGCTGCGCGTCGAGGGCCTCGCCACGGTGCAGGCACGGCTCGGCCGCGAGGCCGCCGGCGTGCTGCGGCGCAAGTTTGCGGTGCGGTTGCGCGCCGGGCTGCGCGCGAGCGACGTGGTGGCTTCGCTTGGCGACGACAGCTTTGCGGTGCTGCTGGGCGCGTTGCTCGCATCGACCGACGCGCCGCGCGTCGGCGCCAAGCTGCAGCAGACCTTGCTGGCCCCGTTCAAGGTGGCCGGGCACGACATCGCGGTGGCGGCGGCGCTCGGCATCGCGCAACATCCGCAGGACGGGGCCCAGCCCGAGGCGCTGCTGCAGCGCGCCGCGGGCCTGGCCGCGGCGCAGCCGGTGCAGGGCCGGGCGGGGTTTGTGAACTACACCGAGGTCGGTGGCGAGGCGCCAGCGGCCGCGAACGACGAGTGACGGCGCCGCCAGCGGCGCCGAGTCGCACCCGACGGCGTCACTTCATGATGTCGCCCAGGCACAGGTACTTGATCTCCACGTAGTCGTCGATGCCGTGGTGCGAACCCTCGCGCCCCAGGCCCGATTGCTTGACGCCGCCGAACGGCACCTCGGCGGTCGAGATCAGCCCGGTGTTGACGCCCACCATGCCGTACTCGAGCGCCTCGCCGACGCGGAAGATGCGGCCCACGTCGCGGCTGTAGAAGTAGCTTGCAAGGCCGAACTCGGTGTCGTTGGCCAGCTCGATGACCTCGTCTTCGGTCTTGAATCGAAACACCGGCGCCACCGGGCCGAAGGTTTCTTCGCGCGCGCACAGCATCCCCGAGGTGGCGTCGGCGAGCACGGTGGCCTCGAAGAAGCGGCTGCCGATGCGCTTTCCGCCGGTCACGAGCTTGGCGCCCTTGGCCGTGGCGTCGGCCACGTGGCGCTCGACCTTGGCAAGCGCCGCGTCGTCGATCATCGGTCCTTGCGTCACGCCGGCCTCGAAGCCGTTGCCGACCTTGATGCCCTGGGCCTTGGCGGCAAGCTTGGCGACGAAGGCGTCGTACACGCCGTCCTGTACGTACAGGCGGTTCGCGCACACACAGGTCTGACCGGCGTTGCGGTACTTGCTGACCATCGCACCCTCGACCGCGCTGTCGAGATCGGCGTCGTCGAAGACGATGAAGGGCGCGTTGCCGCCGAGTTCGAGCGAAAGCTTCTTGATCGTCGGCGCGCACTGGGCAGCCAGGATGCGGCCGACCTCGGTCGACCCGGTGAACGACAGGTGGCGCACCGTGTCGCTCGCGCACAGCACCTTGCCGACCTCGATCGAGCGCGCGGCGTCGGCGGTGATGACGTTCAGCACCCCCGCCGGCATGCCGGCGCGCAACGCCAGCTCGGCCACCGCGAGCGCCGACAGCGGCGTCTGCTCGGCCGGCTTGATCACGACCGGTCAGCCTGCGGCCAGCGCCGGTGCCACCTTGCGCGTGATCATCGCGATCGGGAAGTTCCACGGTGTGATCGCCGCGCACACGCCCATCGCCTGCTTGATGACGAGGAAGCGTTTGCCGTTGTCGGTGGTCGGAATCGTCTCGCCGTAGACGCGTCGCGCTTCCTCGGCAAACCATTCAAGAAAGCTCGCGCCGTAGCCGACCTCGCCCTTCGCTTCGGCAAGCGGCTTGCCCTGCTCGGCGGTCATGATGCGGGCCAGGTCGTCGGCATGCTGGTGCAGCAGGTGGTACCACTTCATCAGGATCGCGCCGCGCGCCTTGGCGCTGAGCGCACGCCAGGCCGGCCAGGCCTTCGCAGCGGCGGCCAGCGCGGTTTCGGTCTCGGCCGCGCCGAGGTTGGCCACGTCGCACAGTTTGGCGCCGGTGGCCGGGTCGGTCACGTCGAAACGGCGTGTGCCGGATACCCATTCGCCATTGATCAGAGCCTGGGTCTTGAGCAAGCTGGGGTCGCTGAGCGCGGCCAGCGGGGAAGTCTTCATGTCCATCGGGGAATCTCCATCTCAAGGTGCAGCGAGGCGCGTTGCAGCGCGTTCGGACATGATAAGTCGAGGGTCGCGGCGATGCTGTATCAGGGCTGGCGCCAGGGGCGCGAACCTATAATTGACGACTCCGTGAAATCAAGCATTGACGTGCTGAACACCCTCGATGAAAGCCTCCGAAATCCGTTCGACCTTCCTGCGCTTCTTCGAGTCCAAGGGCCACACCATCGTGGCGAGCAGCCCGGTGGTGCCGGGGGACGACCCGACCTTGCTGTTCACGAACGCGGGCATGAACCAGTTCAAGGACGTGTTTCTCGGCTTCGACAAGCGGCCGTACCAACGCGCCACCACCGCGCAGAAATGCATCCGCGCCGGCGGCAAGCACAACGACCTCGAGAACGTGGGCTACACCGCGCGCCACCACACCTTCTTCGAGATGCTGGGCAACTTCAGCTTCGGCGACTACTTCAAGCAGGACGCGATTGCGTTCGCGTGGGAGTTGCTCACGAAGGTCTACAAGCTGCCCGCCGACAAGCTCTGGGTCACGGTGTACGCGGACGACGACGAGGCTTACGAGATCTGGAACCGGCAGATTGGTGTGCCGGCCGCGCGCATCGTGCGCATCGGCGACAACAAGGGCGCGCGCTACGCGTCGGACAACTTCTGGATGATGGGCGACACCGGCCCGTGCGGCCCGTGCACCGAGATCTTCTACGACCACGGGCCGCAGATTGCCGGCGGCCCGCCGGGATCACCCGATGAAGACGGCGACCGTTTCATCGAGATCTGGAACAACGTTTTCATGCAGTTCAACCGCGACGAGGCGGGGGTGATGCACAAGCTGCCGCGGCCGAGCGTGGACACCGGCATGGGGCTGGAGCGCCTCGCGGCGGTGCTGCAGCACGTGCACAGCAACTACGAGATCGATCTGTTCGTGAACCTGCTCGACGCCGCGGCCACCGCGGTGGCCGGCGCCGGCGGCGCGCGCGAAGTGGTGCGGGGCCGGCCCACCGATGACGTGAGCACGTCGCTGAAGGTGATCGCCGACCACATCCGTGCCTGCGCGTTCACGGTGGCCGACGGTGTGATACCGAGCAACGCGGGGCGCGGCTATGTGCTGCGCCGCATCGCTCGGCGTGCGATCCGCCACGGCTACAAGCTGGGAGCGCGCAAGCCGTTCTTCCACACGCTGGTGGCCGCGCTCGCCAACGAGATGGGCGACGCCTACCCCGAACTGCGCCGCCAGCAGGCGCGCGTGACGGAAGTGCTCCGGCAGGAAGAAGAAGGCTTCTTCCGCACGATTGCCAATGGCATGGAAATTCTCGAGGCCGCGCTGGCGTCGCTGCCTCAACCCGGTGGCGCGCCCAGGTCGGAGGAGAACGACTCTCGCGTCAACCCTCTCCCCGCAGGCGAGGGGGCCAGGAGTGCTGTCGATGCGGCGCAACACCGCGCCGGTGTGCTGAGCGGCGACGTGGCGTTCAAGCTCCACGACACCTACGGCTTCCCGCTCGACCTGACGGCCGATGTGTGCCGCGAGCGCGGCGTGAAGGTTGACGAAGCGGGCTTCGACGCCGCGATGGGCCACCAGCGCGAGCAGGCACGCGCGGCCGGCAAGTTCAAGATGGCGCAGGGCCTGGAGTACAGCGGCGCGGCGACGCAGTTCCACGGCTACGAGCAGCTGCAGCGCGAGGATGCGCGCGTCACCGCGATATATCTCGAGGGCACAGCGGTGCCGAGCGTGGCAGCCGGCGACGACGCCGTGATCGTGCTCGACCACACGCCGTTCTATGCCGAGTCGGGTGGCCAGGTGGGTGACACCGGCGATCTGCGCAACGCGAGTTCGCGTTTTCTGGTCGAGGACACGATCAAGGTGCAGGCCAAGGTGTTCGGCCACCACGGCCACGTCGCCGAAGGCGGGATTGCGGTCGGCGACCTGCTCAATGCCCGTGTCGATGCCGGCAAGCGTGCGAAGACCGTGCGCAATCACTCGGCCACGCACCTGATGCACAAGGCGCTGCGCGAGGTGCTGGGAGAGCATGTGCAGCAAAAGGGCTCGCTCGTCACTCCCGAGCGCACGCGCTTCGACTTTGCGCACAACGCGCCGATGACCGCGCAGCAGATCGCAAAGGTCGAGCGACAAGTCAACGCCGAGATCCTCGCCAATGCCGCGACCCAGGCCAAGGTGATGCCGATCGAGGAGGCGCAGAAGTCGGGCGCGATGATGCTGTTCGGCGAAAAGTACGGCGACGAAGTGCGCGTGCTCGACATCGGCAGCAGCCGCGAGTTCTGCGGCGGCACCCATGTGGCGCGCACCGGCGACATCGGCCTGTTCAAGATCGTCGCCGAGAGTGGCGTGGCGGCGGGGATCCGGCGCGTCGAGGCGATCACCGGGGACAACGCGCTGGCCTTTGTGCAATCGCTGGAAGGCACGATGGGCAGCATCGCCGGCACACTGAAGGCCGCGCCGGCCGAGGTGCCGGCGCGTCTGCACCAGGTGCTGGACCACGTGCGCGCGCTCGAGAAGGAAATTGCGACACTGAAGGCCAGGCTCGCGTCCTCGCAAGGCGACGAACTGCTTGCGCAGGCGATCGACGTGAATGGCATCCAGGTGCTCGCCGCAACACTGGACGGTGCAGACGCCAAGACCTTGCGCGATACCGTGGACCGGCTCAAGGACAAGCTCAAGAGCGCGGCGATCGTGCTGGCCAGCGTGGACGGCGGCAAGGTCCAGCTGGCCGCGGGCGTGACCCAGGATCGCGTCGCGCGGGTCAAGGCCGGCGAGCTCGTCAGCTTCGTCGCGCAGCAGGTCGGTGGCAAGGGCGGCGGCAAGCCCGACATGGCGATGGCCGGCGGCACCGATCCTTCCGGCCTTGCGGCGGCGCTGGCCTCGGTGCGCGACTGGGTGGCGCAGCGCGCCTGACGGGCGCCGGTGGGTGCGGGGCGCCACGGCCCTCACCCCAGCGCTCTCGCCGCGGAGAGTGAGCCCGTGCTGTTTCCCTCAGGGCCGCAGGAGCAGGGCTGGTGCGCAAGTTCTTCATGAAGCGACGAAGGCGACGCTTCTCACTTCGTTGCTCGGGCGCCACCCGCTGGCAGGCCGGCCTTGCGTGCCGCGTCGTCTTCCATCAGCTCGTACCACATCGCGTTCAGTACCGCGAACGCCGCCGCCAGCGGCAGGCCGAGTATCCAGGCGAAGTACCACATCGTCGTTGCTCCTTGAGATTCGTGAATCGGGTCGGTGCGTGCATGTGCAGGTCGCGGTGCGGCCGCAGATCGCTGCAAATGTCGCGATGAGAGGCTGGCGCAGGTTCAGTACGCATGCCCGCTGCCATCGCGGATCGCGTCGGCGTCGACCTTGCCGCGCAGCACGTGGTAGGCCCAGCTCGTGTAGGCCACGATCAGCGGCACGAACACCAGCGTGACCACCAGCATGATGAACAGGGTGAGGTGGCTCGACGAAGCATCCCACGCCGTCAGGCTCGCATTCGGATCGAGCGAGGAGGGCAGGATGAACGGGAACATCGACACGCCCACGCTGAGCACGATGCACGCCACCGACAGTGCGCTCGCCAGCCATGCGGCGATCTCGCGCCGTGCGCGCAGGGCGGCGAACGCGAGCAGCGCACCCAGCAGGCCCAACGCCGGCACCGCAAGCAGCGCCGGGTGCGCAAGGTAGTTGTCGAACCAGGCGTGCGGCGCGATCGCCACCGTTTTCAACAGCGGGTTCGAGGGCCCGAGCCGATCGAGCGCACTGGTGATCCGGTAGCCATCGACAAGCCACCACAGACACGCGCCGGCGAGCGCATACAGCGCCACCGTGGTGAGTGCGGCGGCGCTACCGGAGGCGCGCGCGCGCATGGCCACCGTCCCGGTCGTCTTCAGCGCGAGCCAGGCCGCACCGTGCACCGCCAGCATCGCCACCGAGACCGCGCCGCACAGCAGCCCGAACGGATTGAGCAGGCCCGCGATGCCGCCTTCGTAGCTGACGCGCAGGTCGGCGTCGAAGCGAAACGGCACGCCTTGCAGCACGTTGCCGAGCGCCACACCGAAGATCAGCGCCGGCACGAAACCGCCGATGAACAGCGCGGCGTCCCAGCCGGCGCGCCAGCGCACGCTCTCGTGCTTGCTGCGGTACTTGAAGCCGACCGGGCGCAGGATCAGCGCGGCGAGTGCCGCAAACATCGCGACGTAGAAACCCGAGAACGACACCGCATACAGCGGCGGCCAGGCCGCGAAGAGCGCGGCGGCGCCGACGATCAGCCAGACCTGGTTGCCCTCCCAGGTCGCGCCAATGCTGTTGATGACGACACGGCGCTCAAGGTCGGTGCGGGCCACGAACGGCAGCAGCATGCCTACGCCGAGGTCGGAGCCGCCGGTGATGGCAAAGGCGATCAGCAGCAGGCCGAGCAGGCCCCACCAGATCAAGCGCAGGGTGTCGTAGTCCAGAAGGGTGTGCAGGATCATGGCGTCACTCCGTGGCGGGATGGGAGGCAAGGGGCGCGCCGATCGGTGCGGGTGGTCCGGCCCGCGCGGCCGATGGTGCGGGGTGGTCGTCCGACGGCCCGCGGCGGATGGCGCGCAGCATCAGTGCCATCTCGATGGCGAACAGCACCGTGTAGATCACTGCGAAGCCGATGATGGTCATCAGCACGGTGGTCGCGCCCAGGCTGGAGACGCCCGCCGCGGTCGGCAGCACGCCCTCGATCAACCACGGTTGGCGGCCGAATTCGGCGACGATCCAGCCCAGCTCCGCGGCCAGCCACGGCAGCGGGATCGACCACATCGCCACCTTCAGCAACCAGCGATGGCGGGCCAGCCGGCGCCGCGCCGAGAGGACGAAGAACGTGGCGGTGAGCGCGATGAAGAAGAAGCCCAGCCCGACCATGATGCGAAATGCCCAGAACAAGGTGGGCACGTGCGGCACCGTGTCGAGCGCGGCGCGTTCGATCTGTGCGGGGCTGGCGTCGCGTGGGTCGTCCACGTAACGCTTCAATAGCAGCGCGTAGCCCATCTCGCCGCCGTGCGCCTCGAACGCGGCGCGCACATCGGGCGCCACGGGTGCGCCACGCGCTGCGCGAATCTTCTGCAACGCATCGAACGCGATCACGCCATCGCGAATGCGCTCCTTCGCGTGCTCCACCAACTCATCGATGCCGGGGATCACGGTGGTCAGCGTGCGGGTTCCGATCAACCCCATCACGAACGGAATGTGCACGGCGTAGTGGGTTTCACGCGATTGCATGTCGGGCCAGCCGAAGAGCGTGAATGCGGCTGGCGCGGCTTCGGTCTTCCACATGCCTTCGATCGCGGCGAGCTTCATCTTCTGGTGCTCGGTCGAGAGGTAGCCACTCTCGTCGCCGAGCACCACCACCGACAGCGCCGCGGCCAGGCCGAATGATGCCGCGACCGTCATCGAGCGCTTGGCCAGCTCGATGCTGCGACCCTGCAGCAGGTACCAGGCCGACACGCCCAGCACGAAGATCGCCGCGACCACGTAGCCGGCCGATGCGGTGTGCACGAACTTGGCCTGCGCGACCGGATTGAACAGCACCGCGTAGAAATCGGTCACCTCCATGCGCATGGTCTGCGGATTGAACGCCGCGCCCACCGGGTTTTGCATCCAGCCGTTGGCGATCAGGATCCACAGCGCCGAGAAGTTCGCGCCGATCGCCACCGCCCAGGTGGCCGCCAGGTGCCCGACCTTCGAAAGCCGATCCCAGCCGAAGAAGAACAGGCCGACGAACGTGGCTTCGAGGAAGAACGCCATCAGCCCTTCGATCGCCAGCGGCGCACCGAAGATGTCGCCGACGTACTGGCTGAAATAGCTCCAGTTCATGCCGAACTGGAACTCCATCACGATGCAGGTGGCCACGCAGAGCACGAAGTTGATGCCGAACAACACGCCCCAGAACTTGGTCATGTCACGCCAGATGGGGCGCCCGGTCATCACGTACACCGTCTCCATGATCGCGAGCAGGGCCGACAGGCCGAGAGTCAGCGGCACGAACAGGAAGTGGTAGAGCGCGGTCAGCGCGAACTGGAAGCGCGAAAGCGTGACGATGTCGAGGTCCATGGTGCGGGTTCTCCAGGGGTCGGTGTGCGCGGTCCGGTCTGCCGATCGCAATGCTGGGTTGGCCGGCTTCAGTCCGGCCGCAGGCCGGCCAGCGCGGTCTCGAAGCCCGGCGCCCCGCGTCGCCACTGCGCGACGATGCGCCCGTGTTCGATGCAGAGCAAGCGCTCGGCCAGCGCCGCCTCGCGCCGCAGATGGGTGGCAATCAACACCGTGCGCGCGCCAGCGGCTTGCGCGAGACGGCGCAGCACGTCGTGCGCGGTGGCCGCGTCGAGGCCGTCGGTCGGTTCGTCGAGCAGCCACAGCGGCACCGGGCGCAACAGCAGCCGCGCCAGCGCGAGGCGCCGCGCCTGGCCGCCCGACAGGCCGAGTCCGCCTTCGCCGAGCCGCGTCGCCAGGCCCTCGGGCAGCGCGCGCACGTCGGTGGCGAGGCCGGCCGCCTCGAGCACCTGCCACAGGCGCGCGTCATCGGCGGCAGGGTCGGCCAGCAACAGGTTGTCGCGCAGGCTGTCCTGGAACAGCTCGGTGCGCTGGCTCAGCAGGCAGCACGGCTCGGCCTCGACACGGCCGGCGCGTGGCGCGATCTCGCCGGCGGCGAGCGCAAGCAAGGTCGACTTGCCGGCACCGCTCGCACCGATCAATGCGACGCGTTCGCCGCGGGCCAGCCGCATCGAAAGGCGGTCGATGAACGCCGGCCCGGTGTCGGCGTGGAGCAACGTGATGTCGGCCAGATGCAGGGCGATGTCGAGGGCATCGGTGGGGTCGTTGCCGCCCTCCAGCACGGCGCCGCGTCCGTGCGGCGCCGTGCCGCGTTCGAGGGCGGTGCTGGGCTGTTGGGGCTCGGCGGCCTTTGTTTCAGCCACCTTCGCTGCCGATGTTCCTGGCGCGGGTACCTGTGCAGGTGCCGCAGCCCCAACCGCTGCGGCCGTGGGTGTGGGCATTCCGGCTGCCGATGCCGCGCTCGGCGCCGCGCCGCGCGGCAGCAATCGGCGCGCGGCGAGCCGGGTGCGGCCGAGCTCGACCGCACCGCGGCGCAGTGCCGC
>JBDSBD010000211.1:0-3949 GCA_039921765.1 Burkholderiaceae bacterium | reverse complement strand
GCGATCCTTATCCGGTCGTCGTCACCGGTGCCATGCGCGGTCCGCAGTCGGCGGGCGCGGATGGCCCGGCGAACCTGCTTGTCGCCGTCCGTGTCGCCAGTGACGCCCGACTGCGCGGCGCCGGTGTGACCGTGGTCCTCAATGACGAGATCCACACTGCCCGGCTGGTTCAGAAGACGCACACGGCGCTGCCGTCCGCGTTTGCGTCTCCGTCGGCAGGCCCGATCGGGTTCGTGTCGGAGTCACGGGTGGAGTTGCTGATGAAACCCCGGCGAACGACCGTGCCGCTCGCACTCGACGACGCCGCGGTCTGCGACGTCGCACTCGTGGCGCTGGGTCTTGGCGAAGATGGGCGGGTGCTTCCGACGCTGGCCGGACTGGGGTACGCAGGCGCAGTGATCGAAGCCATGGGTGCAGGGCACGTCCCTGTCGGCGCGGTCGATCGTGTGACTGAACTGGCTTCGACCATGCCGGTGGTGCTGGCCACGCGAGTGCGGGCGGGGCGGATCTACAGCCACACCTACGGCTTTGGCGGCTCGGAGAAGGAACTCGACGGCTGGACGCACGAGAAGGACCCGTTCAGCCTCGACATGATCGAGGAGCAGAAGAAGGAGCCCGGCAACTGGCTGCACCCGCGCCAGGTGTTGCGTGAGCTGGAGAAAGCGATGCCGGCGCGCGCGATGGTCTCCACCGACATCGGCAACATCAACTCGGTGGCCAACAGCTACCTGCGCTTCGACGAGCCGCGCAGCTTCTTCGCGCCGATGAGCTTCGGCAACTGCGGCTACGCGCTGCCCACGATCATCGGCGCCAAGTGCGCCGCGATGGATCGTCCGGCGATCGCCTATGCGGGCGATGGCGCCTGGGGCATGAGCATGGTCGAGCTGATGACCTGCGTGCGCCACGACATCCCGGTCACCGCGGTGGTGTTCCACAACCGCCAGTGGGGCGCGGAGAAGAAGAACCAGGTCGACTTCTACAACCGCCGCTTCGTCGCCGGCGAGCTCGACAACCAGAGCTTCGCCGGGATCGCCAAGGCGATGGGCGCCGAGGGCGTGGTCGTCGACAAGATCGAGGACGTGGGCCCGGCCCTGAAGCGCGCGGTCGAAGCGCAGATGAAGGACGGCAAGACCACCGTGATCGAGATCATGTGCACGCGCGAGCTCGGTGATCCGTTCCGCCGCGACGCGCTGTCCAAGCCGGTGCGCTTCCTCGACAAGTACAAGGACTACGTCTGAGGGCGGCGGTCGGCGAGCGCGCGGCCATGGCATTGGCAACCCATCCACGCCTCGACGCGCTGGTCGAGCGTGCGCGCGTGCGCGCCGGCTCGAAGGCGCCGCGCCTGGGCATCGTGCATCCCTGCGACGCGCTCGCGCTCGATGCGGCCCGGCGCGTCGCGGCGGCCGGCATTGCGCGGCCCTTGCTGATCGGCTCGAGCGAGGCGATCCGGCGTGCCGCGGACGAGGCCGGTGTCGACGTCAGCGGCTTCGAGCTGGTTGCGACCGGCGGCGCGGCGCCCGAGGCTGCGCTGCGCGCCACCGCGCTGGCGCGCGAGGGGGCCGTCGACGCGCTGATGAAAGGCTCGCTGCACACCGATGAGCTGATGTCGGCGATCGTCCACAAGACGACCGGGCTGCGTGGTGCGACGCGCATCAGCCACGCCTTCGTGTTCGACCTGCCGCGCTACCCGAAGCTGCTGGCGCTGGCCGATTGCGTGGTCAACATCACGCCCCACCTGGCAGCCAAGCGCGACATCCTGACGAACGCGATCGGCCTGCTGCAAAAGCTCGGCATCGCGCAGCCCAAGGTCGGCATCGTTGCCGCGGTCGAGACCGTGAATCCATCGATTCCTGCGACGCTGGACGCGCAGGCGCTGGTCGAACTGAGTCGCCAGGGCGCGTGGCCGGGCGCGATCATCGAAGGGCCGTTCGGCTTCGACAACGCGATCTCGGAGCAGGCCGCGCGCATCAAGCACATCGAAGGCCAGGTGCCGGGCCATGCCGACCTGCTGCTGATGCCCGACCTGAACGCCGGCAACATGCTCTACAAGAGCTTCAACTACATCGGCGGTGGCGATTGCGCCGGCCTCGTGCTCGGCGCCCGCGTTCCAATCGTGCTCACGTCACGCGCCGATTCGCTGCAGGCACGGATCGCATCGGTGGCGCTGGCAACGCTGGTGGCGGCTGCGTAGTCGCTCGGCTGGCCAGGCCTCGCGGTTCACTCCGCCGTGGGTTGGGTGTCTGTCGGTGTGGCGTCCATCGCTTGCAGGGCATGGAGCACCTCCACCAGTTCGTCGAAAGCCACCGGCTTGACCAGGTGGCGCTCGAATCCGGCATCGGCCGAGCGCAACCGATCCGAAGGCTGCCCGTAGCCCGACATCGCGACGAGCCGCGGCGGCCCGGACGGGAAGAGCCGGCGCATCTCGCGCGCCAGTCGGTAGCCGTCCATCACCGGCAGGCCGATATCCAACAGCGCCACATCGGGCCTGAAGCCGGGGGCGAGCGCCAGCGCCTCCATCGGTCCGCAGGCGACCGCGACCTCGAAGCCCAGGTCGGCGAGCAAGAAGCTCATCGCATCGCGCAGGTCGGCGTTGTCATCGACGAGCAGGATCCGGCGGCCGCTGAATGCGGCCTCGCTGTGGGACGCTGTCGGGTTCGGCACATCGCCGGCCGCCTCGGCGCCGAGCGCAAGGCGTGGCAGGCGCACTGTGAAGCGTGAGCCTGCGCCTGGACCTGCGCTTTCGGCGAAGACGCTGCCCTGGTGCAATTAGACAAGGTTCTTCACCAGCGCCAGGCCGATGCCGAGGCCGCCTGCGGCGCGCTCGGGCGTGGCCTCGCCCTGCTCGAAGATCGTGAAGATCCTCGGCAATAGTTTCGCCTCGATGCCGCGGCCGTTGTCCTCGACGCAGACGTCGACGAAGGAGCTCTCGAGCCGCATCGTGACGCGAATGGCGCCGCCCGGGTCGGTGTATCTGGCGGCGTTTGTCAGCAAATTGGAGAACACCTGGACCAGGCGGGTCGCGTCGCCCAGCACGCGCGCGTCGTCATCGGGCACGACCACCTCCAGCATGTGGTGACGCTCCTCCAGCAGCGGTGCCACCGACTCGACGGCGCGAGCCAGGGTCGTGCGCAGCGACAGGGGCTCGCGCTGCAATTCGACCTTTCCGCGGGTGATCCGGGCGACGTCGAGCAGGTCGTCGACGAGGCGGCTGAGGTGCTTCACCTGGCGGTCGATGATGGCGAGGTGGCCGCTCAGTTCGCCGCCCTCGCGACGCTTGATGGATGCCATCGAGGTGACGATCGGCGCCAGCGGGTTGCGCAGCTCGTGACCGAGCATTGCCAGGAACTGGTCCTTCGCGCGACTCGCCTCCTCGCGCTCGTACGCGATGCGCGCGGCGCGCAGGCCCGTGGCTGCGAGCGTGGCCGCGGCGCGCAGGAAGGCGGCATCGGCCTGGTTCGAAAAATCCGTGTCGGCGGCAGCGAACCAGACGCTGCCGTCGCGCGCGCTGTAGCCCAGGCTCAGGCGCACCACCTGCAACGGGCCGGAGAGGGTTTCGCAGAGGGTCGCGACCCGGCCGATCGGCAAGTCGCCCCAGCTTTCGAGGCCCGGCTTCCAGGCGTCGGCCTGTGCGGGACTGGCGGGCGCGCCGCCC
This sequence comes from Burkholderiaceae bacterium, assembly GCA_039921765.1. Lineage (GTDB taxonomy): Bacteria > Pseudomonadota > Gammaproteobacteria > Burkholderiales > Burkholderiaceae_C > JBDSBD01. The sequence continues at coordinate 297 of JBDSBD010000211.1, read as the reverse complement.
AACCGCAGGACGGTCAGGCGCGGCTGGTGGGGCACGAACGGCACATCGATGAAGAGGACGTCGAGGCGCACCACGCGTTCGACGGCCTCGCTCATCAGGCGCAACACGGTGGCACCATCGCGCCCCACCCACAGGGCGGGCAAGGCCAGCAGGCCGATCAGATCGCGCAGGCTGCGTTCAGCGGTCGGCTCGTCCAAAGGGCCCCCCGCCGCGCCGTACGGTCAGCACGACCGGCACCCCGCGCCGCGGCCGCCTTGCAGCGGCGCGCGCATCGAATCTTCCGGGCTCAAGCCGCGG
>JBDSBD010000210.1:0-7053 GCA_039921765.1 Burkholderiaceae bacterium | reverse complement strand
ATCGTCGACGAGATTCCGTACCAGGTGAACAAGAAGAACCTGCTCGAGCGCATGGCCGAGCTGGTGCACGAAAAGAAGCTCGAAGGCATCAGCCACATCCAGGACGAGTCCGACAAATCGGGCATGCGGCTCGTCATCGAACTCAAGCGCGGCGAAGTGCCCGAGGTAGTGCTGAACAACCTGTACAAGCAGACCCAGCTGCAGGACACCTTCGGCATGAACATGGTGGCGCTGATCGACGGCCAGCCGCGCCTTTGCAATCTGAAGGATCTGATCGAGGTCTTCCTCGAACACCGTCGCGAAGTCGTGACCCGTCGCACCGTGTTCGAGTTGCGCAAGGCGCGCGAGCGCGGCCACGTGCTCGAAGGCCTGGCGGTGGCGCTCGCCAACATCGACGAGTTCATCGAGACCATCAAGGCCTCGCCGACCCCCCCGGTGGCCAAAGCGGCGCTGATGAGCAAGAGCTGGGACTCGTCGATGGTGCGCGAGATGCTCGCGCGCGTTGCCGGCGACAACCCGCAGGGACTTGGCGCCTACCGGCCCGAGGGGCTGCCCAAGCAGTTCGGCCTGCAGCCGGGCGGCCTGTACCGGCTCTCCGACGATCAGGCCGGCGAAATCCTGCAGATGCGGCTGCAGCGCCTGACCGGACTGGAGCAGGACAAGATCCTGAGCGAGTACAAGGACGTGATGGCACAGATCGCCGATCTGCTGGACATCCTGTCCAAGCCGGAGCGGGTGACGACCATCATCTAGGACGAACTCGCCGCGATCAAGGCCGAGTTCGGCCAGACGAAGATCGGTGCGCGCCGCAGCGTGATCGAGCACAACGCGTTGGACCTGGGCACCGAGGACTTGATCACGCCCACCGACATGGTGGTGACGCTCTCGCACACTGGCTACATCAAGAGCCAGGCGCTGTCGGAGTACCACGCGCAGCGGCGCGGCGGACGCGGCAAGCAGGCCACCCAGACCAAGGAAGACGACTGGGTCGACCAGCTCTTCATCGCCAATACGCACGACTACATCCTGTGCTTCACCAACAAGGGCCGGGTCTACTGGCTCAAGGTCTGGGAAGTGCCCCAGGGCTCGCGCAACTCGCGCGGCCGCCCGATCGTCAACATGTTCCCGCTGCAGCAGGGCGAGAAGGTCAACGTCGTGCTGCCACTGACCGATGGTTTCCGCAGCTTCCCGGCCCATGCCTACGTCTTCATGGCCACGGCGCAAGGCGTGGTCAAGAAGACCTCGCTCGACGAGTTCAGCAATCCGCGCAAGGCCGGCATCATTGCGGTCGATCTCGACGCGGGCGACTATCTGATTGGCGCTGCTCTCACCGATGGCCAGCACGACGTGATGCTGTTCAGCGACGGCGGCAAGGCGGTGCGCTTCGACGAGAACGATGTGCGTCCGATGGGTCGCAACGCCCGCGGCGTGCGCGGCATGGCGCTCGACGAGGGCCTGAGCGTGATTGCCATGCTGGTCGCCGAGGACGAAACCCAAAGCGTGCTCACGGCCACCGAAAACGGCTACGGCAAACGCACCAGCATCGTCGAGTACACCCGTCACGGTCGCGGCACCAAGGGCATGATCGCGATCCAGCAAAGCGAGCGCAATGGCAAAGTCGTTGCCGCCACGCTGGTGCGTGGCCATGACGAGATCATGCTGATCACCGACAAGGGCGTACTGGTGCGCACGCGTGTCTCCGAGATTCGCGAACTTGGCCGTGCCACGCAGGGTGTGACGCTGATCGCGCTCGACGAAGGCACCCAGCTCATCGGGCTGCAGCGCATCGTCGAAAACGACGCGAACGGCGTCCCCGAGGACACTGACGTCCCGCCCGGAACCCAGAGCGACGAGACCGGCCCAGAGCCGTCGGACAAGGAGAATTCCTGATGAAAAGAACCATTGCGATGGCGCTGCTGATCAGCGCCGCGTTGACCGCGCATGCGCAGACCGCGCCAACGACCGCCGCGACCACGTCGCCCGCCAAGAAGGAGCTCGTGGCCAAGGTGATCGCGCTGCAGCACGACAGCATCGAGAATCTGGCCCGCAACATCGTCGAGCGTCCCGCGATGCAGTTGATGCAGGAGGCCGGCCGGGCGCTGCAGACCCAGGTGGCGCCCGAGAAGCGCGAAGCCGCGGCCAAGAGCATCGAGGCCGACATCAAGAAGTTTGTCGACGAGTCGAGTCCGGTGCTGCGCGCGCGCGCCCTCAAGGTTGCACCCGCCGTGCTCGCGCCCCTCCTCGAAGAAAAGCTCAGCGAAGACGATCTGAAGCAGCTCGTCGCCTGGCTCGAATCGTCGGCCGCGAAGAGATATCAACAGGTCGCTGGTGAATTGCAGCAGGTCCTGGCGCAGAAGGTCGCGGGCGAAGCCGGCACCCTGCTCGAACCGAAGCTGCAGGCGCTGCAACAGAAGATCCGCACCACCCTGGGTGTGCCTGCCCCCGCGGCGCAAGGCTCGACGCCCGCCGCGGCGAATGCACCGGCCGCCAAGGCCTCCGGCAAGTGACGCCTCACACGGAGCCTCTCACCCACCATCTCACCGAGCGATGACCGCGCCTGCTTCCACGCCCGACACCGAGCTGTACGCCTACCGCACGCAGATCGACGCCCTCGACCGCGACCTGATCGCGCTGCTGAACCGCCGCGCAACGCTGGCTCAGAAGGTTGGCGAGGTCAAGAAGCGCGAGGGCTCGGTGGCATTTCGCCCCGAGCGCGAGGCGCAGGTGATCGAGGGCTTGAAGGCCGCCAACCCGGGTCCGCTGAAGTCCGACAGCGTGGCGCCGATATGGCGCGAAATCATGTCCGCGTGCCGTGCGTTGGAGGCGCCGACACGGGTCGCCTATCTCGGCCCGGCGGGCACGTTCAGCGAGGAGGCCGCACTCGGCTTCTTCGGATCATCGATCACCCAGGTGATGTGCGCCAACGCCGACGAGGTGTTTCACGCCACCAGCGCCGGTTCGGCCGACTTCGGTGTGGTGCCGGTCGAGAACTCGAGCGAGGGCGTCGTCACGCGCTCACTCGACCTGTTCCTGACCACGCCGTTGTCCATCATCGGTGAGACCAGCCTGTACGTGCGCCACAACCTGATGCGGCGCGAGAACACGCTTGAAGGCATCAAGGCAGTCTGTGCGCACCCGCAGGCGCTCGCGCAATGCCATGGCTGGCTCAGCCACCATTTGCCGAGCGTCGAGCGCCGGCCGGTCTCGAGCAACGCCGAAGGGGCCCGCTTGGCGAGCGTCGATGCCACGCTAGCCGGCATTGCCAGCGCCCGCGCCGCGAGCGAGTTCGGCCTGCACATCGTGGCTCCGGCGATCCAGGACGACGCGCACAACCGCACGCGCTTCGCGATCGTCGCCCACCCTGACCAGCACCCGCAGCCCAAGGCCTCTGGGCACGATTGCACCAGCCTGGTCGTTTCCGTGCCGAACCGCCCCGGCGCGGTCTACGACATGCTTGCGCCATTGAAAAAGCACGGCGTGTCGATGACCCGCTTCGAATCGCGCCCGGCACGCTCGGGCCAGTGGGAGTACTACTTCTACATCGATCTGCAAGGCCACCCCGACCAGCCTCATGTGAGCGCGGCACTGGCGGAACTGCGCAACGTCTGCGCATTCTTCAAGCAGCTCGGCACGTATCCGCTCGACGTCCACTGACGGCGGCGCGCCTTCTCCACTGAACCCAGCTCAACGCTCCATGTTAAATCAACTCGGCGTGATCGGCTGCGGCCTGATGGGCGGATCCTTCGCGCTCGCGCTCAAGCGCGCCGGCCTGGCCAAACGCGTGATCGGCTACAGCAAGTCGCCCTCCACGACCGAGAAGGCCAAGAAGCTCGGCATCATCGACACGGTCGCCGAGTCGGCGCTGCTCGCCGTGGCGGGCTCCGACATCGTGCTGATCGCGGTGCCGGTGTCGGCCAGCGAGGCCACCTTCAAGGCCATTCGCCACCTGGTCGAGCCCGGTGTGCTGTTCATGGACGTGGGCTCGACCAAGCGCGACGTCGTCGACGCCGCCCGCCGCGTGCTCAAGGAGCGCATCGGCTCGTTCGTGCCGGCGCATCCGATCGCCGGCAAGGAATCGGCCGGCATCGCTCATGCCGATGCCACATTGTTCCAGGGCCGGCAAGTCATCCTCACGCCACTGCCGCAGACCGCGCCCGAGCTGGTGCAAAAGGCCACCGATGTGTGGGCCGCGATCGGCGCGCAGGTGCTGCGCATGACTCCCGAGAATCACGACGCCGCGTTCGCTGCGGTGAGCCACCTGCCGCATCTGCTGGCATTTGCGTACTTCAACGCGGTAGCGCGCCAGCCGGCCGGGCGAGACTTCCTGTCACTGGCGGGACCCGGGTTCCGGGATTTCACCCGCATCGCCGCGAGCGACGTGAACGTCTGGCGCGACGTGCTGATCTCCAACCGCGAGGAACTGCTGAAGCAGACCCATCACTTTCGCACCACCCTCGACGCGATGGAGCACGTGATCAAGTTGGGCAATGTCGAAGCGCTCGAAGACATGATCCGCAGCGCCTCGGACGCGCGCGCGGGTTGGCAGATGAGCGCGAACAAGCCTTTGACGAGCCTCTGACACGGCTCGGCGCCCGATTCTCCGCGCCCCAGACCGCTCCCGTTCCTTCCGCGCATGTTCAAGATACCCTTTCTCGACCTGCCGCCACTGCGCCGCGCCGTGGGTTCGGTGCGCCTGCCGGGCTCGAAAAGCATCTCGAACCGCGTGTTGCTGCTGGCCGGCCTGAGCGCGGGCACGACGCTCGTCCACGACCTGCTCGCGTCGGACGACACCCGCGTGATGCTGGACGCGCTGCGTGCATTGGGTTGCCAGACTCAGCCGGAAGGGTCGGCGTGGCGCATCACCGGCATCGCTGGCCGGCTCCAGACACATTCGGCCCGGCTTTTTCTCGGCAATGCCGGCACGGCGATGCGACCGCTCGCGGCGGCGCTGGCGGTGTTGGCAGCGACGCAGAACGGGCAGTTCGAGTTGAGTGGCGTGGCGCGCATGCACGAGCGGCCGATCGGCGACCTGGTCGATGCGCTGCGCCAGATCGGCTACGCGATCGAATACCTGGGCCAGCCCGGCTTTCCACCGCTGCGCCTGGAACCCGGCAGCGCCTCCCGCACCGGCGCACTGCACACGACAGCGCCGATCCGCGTGCGCGGTGACGTGTCGAGCCAGTTCCTGAGCGCACTGCTGCTGGCGCTGCCGCTTGCCACACACAACCAAGCGGTCGTCGTCGAAGTCGACGGCGAGCTGATTTCCAAACCTTACGTCGACATCACGCTGAACCTGCTCGCGCGTTTCGGCATTGCCGTCGATCGCGTCGGCTGGCAGCGTTTCACGATTCCTCGCGGCAGTGCCTATCGCTCGCCGGGGGAGATACATGTCGAGGGCGATGCCTCGTCGGCCTCGTATTTCGTCGCGCTGGGCGCGATCGCCGCGATACAGGCGCCGCTGCGGATCGAGGGCGTCGGCAGCGCATCGATCCAGGGTGACATCCGCTTTGTGGAGGCCGCGCGCAAGATGGGTGCACGCGTCGAGAGTGGTGCGAACTGGCTCGAGGTGAGGCGCGGCCGGTTCCCGCTCGAAGCCATCACGCTCGACTGCAACCACATTCCCGACGCCTCAATGACGCTCGCGGTGATGGCGCTCTACGCCCGCGGTACGACCCGGCTCGAGAATATCGCGAGCTGGCGCGTCAAGGAGACCGATCGCCTGACCGCGATGGCGACCGAGCTGCGCAAGCTCGGCGCGCAGGTGAGCGAGGGTCCCGACTTCATCGAGATCACGGCGCCGCAGGTCTGGCGCAGCGCCAGCATTCGGACCTACGACGACCACCGCATCGCGATGTGCTTTTCGCTCGCTGCGTTCAATGGCCTGGCCTCCAGCGCACCGGCGGTGCCGGTACGAATTCTCGATCCACGATGCGTGGCCAAGACCTATCCCGACTACTTCGAGACCTTGTTCGACCACGCTGAGGCGAACGAGGCGGATATCCCGGTTCTGACCATCGATGGCCCGACAGCGTCCGGCAAGGGCACGCTCGCCAGCGCCGTGGCCGAGCGGCTGGGCTATCACTACCTCGACTCGGGTGCACTCTACCGGGCCACCGCGCTCGCCGCGTTGAAGGCGCAGGTGGGCGCCGACGACGACGCCCGACTCGCAAAGCTCGCCGGACGGCTGGCCCTGCGCTTCGACGCGGGCAAGACCTGGCTCGACGGCGAGGACGTCACCGAGGCGCTGCGCCGCGAAGACACAGGTCTGCTCGCCTCGAAGATCTCTGCATGGCCGCAGGTGCGCAGCGCGTTGCGCGCCCTCCAGCTCTCGTTTCGGCGCGCGCCCGGTCTTGTGGCCGACGGTCGCGACATGGGCACGGTGATATTCCCCGACGCGACGCTCAAGGTGTTTCTCACCGCGAGCGCCGTCACCCGTGCCGAACGGCGGCACAAGCAGTTGATTTCAAAGGGTATTTCCGCTAATATTGACAGTCTTCGCGCCGATCTGGCGGCGCGCGACGCACGGGACCAAAACCGCAGTGTCGCGCCCTTGAGACCGGCCGAGGATGCAACGCTGCTGGACAATTCATTGCTTTCCATCGAAGCCTCGGTGGAAGCGGTGCTGGGATCCTGGCAGCAACGCAGGCCCTTCCAGGAAATCTGAAGGGCTTTGATCGCCCGTCGCTCTCCCTCCTGTGCCACAAACCTTTTCCGAAGGCACGCCAGGGCGGCGGATCAGCAACCAACCCCGCAGCGTCGAAGCTGCACCGGAAAACCCAATGTCCCAAACTCAAGTTGCCATCCCTGAAGGCGTGGAATCATTCGCAGCCATGTTCGAGGAGTCGCTGACTCGCTCGGAAATGCGCAGTGGTGAGGTCATCACCGCCGAAGTGGTGAGAGTCGAGCACAGCTTTGTGGTCGTCAATGCCGGCCTCAAGTCCGAGGCCTACGTCCCGATCGACGAATTCAAGAACGACCATGGCGAGCTCGAAGTCCAGGTCGGCGATTTCGTCTCGGTCGCGATCGACGCGGTCGAGAACGGCTACGGCGACA